>CAYSIU010000416.1:0-3114 GCA_964431095.1 uncultured Chitinophaga sp.
AATGAATCGGTAACGGTCAGCGTGTATGATGCCAAAGGAGCCAGGGTATTCCAAAAAGTCACGGTTACAGGAACAACCTATACTCCTATTGACGTCGACCTGGGTCAATCCACTATCGGTTCAGGTGTATATATAGTAGTAGTAAATAACAGTAGTGGTAAAGAGGTAGGATCAAGAAGGATCGTAGTCCGTCATAAATAACAGAAAGGGGATATAAAAAATGGGGTTGTTTCCGTAAGGGACAACCCCATTTGCTTTTAAGAATATTTAGGCAGTGTTTGGCGATACAGGTTCCTATGATTATTTTTTGGTAAAACGGATCATGGCACTGCTGCCTTCGGTGCTGGCCAGGTAGGCATCATAACGTATTTCATTGACGATGGCTACCATATAAGATGTATTGGGAGGGATGGTGCCCATGTTCTCGGCCACCATGGTCAGCTCGTTGGTGGGCTTTAACTCATTGACTGGGATTTTGAAAATAAACGCATTCCCCGTAAGCCGGATATGCTCAAAAATTAATTTATCATTCAGGAAAAGAGAAATGGAATCTCCGTCTATTTCCGCATTGTCATAGAACCTTAATTCAATAGAGTCGCCCGAAACCGGTATTTCTTTTACGAATCTTTTTTGACGGGTCACGAATTTTTCTTCAATGGACGGCTCTTTGACAGGTTCCGCATTCTTTGCGAGGTGCGCTGTTTTTACTGCCGGTTTTGGCGGGGCCGATTTTGTAATGACGGAAGATTTTTCTTTTTCAGCAATCGGTGCTGGTTTTTTTGTAACCCCAACGGGTTTTGATGAAATAGCGGCAATACTGTCAATAATGTCCGGGTCGTTAGCGCCTGTAATATAATTGTCAATGACAAAATCCCATTCATCTTCAAAATCAGGTTGGCTGATCTTATCAAGATGAACGATTCCCTTCATTTCGAGTTTATCATCTTTTGGTGCGGCCCTTCCGTCCAGCGTCATTTCCCGGTTCCCCGGACAATTGAAGTCGGCTCTTGAAAGCATGGGTATTTTTCCCGGAGATGCAATGCTTAGGCGCGTCTTTTTTTCATCGAGTAACTGGTCATCCCACCACACCGCAGAATTGGTGACTGGGTCAAAATATCCCTAAATGTAGTAGCGGCGTTAATTGTTAGCCGATTCGTAGTAATAGGAGGTGCCGGTAAGACTGTCGCCCTTTTGTATGATTTTTATTTCTACTTTTTGACTATTGATCCTTCCTTTCCAGGTACCGGTTATCATTTGGGCGGCAAGGGGGGTGGAAAAATATCCGATTAGCAGGACTATTGACAGTGTGAAAACCAGCGAAAAAGGTCTTTCCATACGGGTGGGGGGATTTATGTATTATTAACGGGTTTTGGGGGTTAATATTTTCCGGCTAAAAATTGTTGCACTGAAAAAAAATCATAACTTTCCCCAGAAAACCTTCCAGTTGTGCCAGGTTGTCCCGGTAATCAATGGGATACGTCTGTGGAACAGGAAGATTACATTTTCAACTCACCAAACTCAACTTATGAGAAAGTTATACGCTTTTCTTCTTACTGCTTTTGTTCTGATCGTTACAGCCGCCAACCAGGCTTCAGCACAAAACTATACGATGACCACCTCTGCCGGCAATGCCATTGTCCCGGGGACAACTCTTGTTCCCGGAAGCCAGGGGGATGATGTGACCGCGAGCGTGGCCCTGCCTTTTACGTACAATGCGTATAACAATCCCTATAACACCCTGATTGTTTCCAGTAACGGGAATATCCAGTTTACAACAAACAATAGCGCTTTCGGGAACACCTGCCCGCTACCCAACGCTGCAATGGGAGTGGCTTTTCATCCCCATTGGGATGATTTGTGGACCTTACAGGCAGGAGGCGGAGTTTTTACCTCTATATCGGGAGTGGCTCCGAATCGGATCTTTAATATTGAATGGAGAGCACAGTATTTTCCCGGCGTAGGTACCGTTAGTTTTGAAGCCCGACTTTTTGAGGGTCTGCAAAGGGTTGATTTTATTTACGGACAAGTAGATAATCTCGGGTCAAGCGCTTCTATAGGAGTTCAAAACTCAGGGGCCGCATTGCAGACGACCTATTCCTGCAATGCGTCAAGTTTAAGTGTTGGATTGGGCGTGTCCTTTACTCTTTCTTCTCCCTGTTCCGGCGTTCCTTCTCCGGGATTTATTACAGGCCCCTCGGCTTTAATGTGTACAGGCACCCCGGTTACATTAACCCTGAATGGTTACACCACCGGCGGCGGCATTACCATCCAATGGAAATCTTCTCCGACACCCGGAGGACCCTATGCTCCTATCCCGGGTGCTACCAACCCTACTTATTCATTTAACGCGAACGCACAAGCGTATTTTGTGGCTACGGTTACCTGTGTACCCAGCGGATTCTCAGCTACCACTTCCGAGTTTACCCTGAATGTTGATAAACCCATTCACACGGTAACGGCGGCAACTCCACCCATCACTTGTTCACCCGGTTCATCCGTTTTAACCGCGACGGCGGCGAATGGTATTTTGCCAACTTCCATTCTGGTTTCCTCGGGTACTATCAACCTTGCCATACCCGATAATACTCCTGCAGGTGTGAACTCAACGATCGTTGCTCCTGCCTATACATTCCCTGCTGCCGGTAACCTTAAAATAAGGATCAATTGCACTCACACCTGGGTAGGCGACCTTGTTTTTAGATTGACCAGTCCCTGCGGCGTAACATACCTGTTTGACCGCCCTGGCGTGCCTCCGGGTGTATTTGGTAACAGTGATGATTTGGTCGGAGTATATATTTTCGATCTTGCCGGTGCAACCGTGATCCCGGAAACACCCGGCGGATCAGGTTTTGTTCCCACGGGAACGTATAAACCTTCCGATGCTAACGGCGTTGCTCATAACTGGGCGGGTCTCAGCTTCCCCTGCTCTGCAGCAGGTAACTGGACCCTCAATGTTGCTGACCTTGCCGGTGGTGATATAGGGACCCTGATTGACTGGGCCATAATGAGACCTGGCATTTATACGCATAGCCTGGTTGGACCGGGTACTATTACCCAAAACCCCCCCACCGGCTCATTCAATGAGAATGCAAGCTTTATTGTTACTACCATTCC
>CAYSIU010000417.1:0-3110 GCA_964431095.1 uncultured Chitinophaga sp.
TGAGCTAAAGTGGCATATAAAATGCCCGTCTCATTCCTTCAGCTTCGCACAGGATTTCAGGACGGTTCAGGCAATAAAGAGCTACCCCATTTATTGGGGAGGCAAAGGTAAGGGAATTTGATAATCGGAAAAATTTTACAACTGGATTTTTTTGCTTGTTTTCAACCAGTTGTGCACCAAAGATGCCCTAAAAAAAACTACTCAGGAAATCCCTTTTTATCCAGGCAGTTCCTGTATCCGGGTCATACATTTTACCCCACCTGGGTTTATTTTTTTCGGCCGGTTGAGAATGGAATGGGAAATATCAGGGCAATACAAAACAAGCGGTGAAATTCAAATGGTCATTGCATAAAAAAGACCCCGTTTTTTTGGTGGAAACGGGGTCTGGAATTCATTAAGCGGCTTTTCTTTCTTTATTTTTTTTTATTTGTGTCATTAAAGAACCGAAAGCGGCATCAAACGATTCTTCAAATGACTTACTGGTTGATTTTACAAAAAAATTGTGCCGTGGAATGTGTACCCTGATCTCAGCAATCTTGTCTTTGATAGCATGAACTACATTGTCAAGTTTCAGGAACACGTGAACCTGGATGATGCGATCACTGAAGCTGGTCAGTTTTTGTAATTTACGATTAACATACTCAATCAATTTCCGGTCTGCACTAAAATGAACAGATTGAATGTTTACGTTCATAGTCATCAATTTTAATCAGTGAAACAATAAATAAAGAACTGTTGGCCTTTCACCAGGGTCGGTTCTTTTGTCAGCTTTAAATTACGGGAAAACCAGTTGCACGCCAAGCAAAATCTTGCTAATTTTTATTGTACCGGGCTGCAATTTTTTCAGGCCTTCGGATGTGCTTTTTTATGAATATCCTTCAATTTTTCAATTGTATGGTGGGTGTAGACCTGCGTCGCTGCCAGGCTGCCATGTCCCAGCAATTCTTTGACCGCGTTCAGGCTGGCGCCATTATTCATCAGGTGGGTGGCAAATGTATGGCGGAGAACATGAGGGCTTTTTTTGCCCACCGTGCTGGTAAGACCCAGGTAGGTATTGACCAGCGACCAGGCATACCTGGGATATATTTTTTTACCTTTTTCTGTCAGCAGTAAGTAACCGCTTTCTTCCCCGGCGGGGTCATCCTGATCCGGGAATTTTTTGATCTTTTCCTCCCTGTAATCCCGGATCAACCGGATCAACCCTCCCGACACAGGTATGATTCTTTCTTTGTTGCCTTTCCCCAGCACTTTGATCTGTTCTTTGTTCATATCCACCTGCTTTTCTTTCAGGTTGAGCAGCTCGCTGAGGCGCATCCCGGTTGCATAAAAGATAGTGATCAGCATCTTTGCATTCAGGCTTTTCCAGTCTTCGGCTGAACGGTTCAATGTCTCGATCAATTTACCCGTGTCCTCTTCCTTTACAAACACCGGGAGCCTCCTGCCCACCCTTGGACTGATCACTTTGGCCATGGGAGTGGATTCAATAACACCCGTCTTCAGGTAATATTTAAAAAAAGATTTGAGACAGGATATCTTTCGGTTGATCGATTTGGCACTGAGTCCACGGTCTTTTAAATGGGCCAGCCAACTGCGTACGAACTGGTGATTGATGGCGGTGAGTGCCATGCCCCCGAATTGTGTATCGAGATAATCAATAAAATCGCTGAGATCGGTATGATAAGATGAAAGGGTATGTGCCGAATACCTTTTTTCATATTTCAGGTATTCAAAAAAGGGTTGAATGGATGAAAGGGTTAGTGCTGACATAAGTTTGCCCGGGACGCCATAAAAAAATAGCTACAAAGCTATAAAACTTTGCAGCTACCCCATCCACCCGATATCGCAGGAATCAGCCTTCGATCTTGCCGCTGGCGATCTTCTGCTTGTAGATGGCCCTTAATATCTGGCCCCGGCGTTTTACCGACGGCTTGATGAAAGCCTGGCGTTCACGCAACTGGAGCAGGATTTTCGATTTCTCGAATTTCTTCTTATACTTCTTTAGCGCCTTGTCGATGTTTTCGCAATCTTTTGAATCAATGATCAGCATTTTGTTTGTATACCTCCCTGGTATCTTTTAGTTTAAAACTCCTTCGCTGAACCCGCCTGCGCCTGGATGCCGGTAGGCATCGCCTGCTGTACAAAGGAGGCGCAAAGATAAAAGGAAAAACTTAAAGTTTCAAGACAGGGTCTTAGACTCACCTTATAAATAGCCTTATTCAAAAAGGATATAACTCTTAATTTGCATGTATGTTCACGGGTATTGTTGAAACAACCGGCACTGTTAAAGAAGTCATTCTCAATGGATCGAACAGGAGTTTCTGGATCCAATCCACGATTTCTGACCAACTAAAACCCGACCAAAGTATCGCCCACGACGGAGTGTGCCTGACCGTAGAAGAAACCCGCGACGGGAGCCACCGGGTCACCGTTATCAGTGAAACACTGAAAAAAACAGGACTGAAAAGCTGGGAGGCAGGGACCCTTGTAAATCTCGAAAGAAGTCTTCGCCCAAGTGACAGGATGGACGGTCACCTTGTTCGGGGCCATGTGGATACTACCGGCACCTGCCGGAAAAGGAAAGAAAAAAAGGGGAGCTGGGAATTTGAATTCGAGTTCCCGGAAAAATTTGCGCCCTTTATCATCGAAAAAGGATCGATTTGCGTGAATGGGATCAGCCTGACGGCTTTTAACGTAAAGAAAAAAAGTTTTTCCACAGCAATAATTCCCTATTCATACGAACATACTAATATCAGCGGGGTACAACGGGGAAGCCCTGTAAATATTGAGTTTGATCTGATCGGAAAGTATTTGCTGAGAAGTCTATCTTTGAAAGACCGATAACTAACCTATCTAATTCCCGGATGAATATCGAAGCAATATCCCAAAAAAGATTTTTCAGCAAACTGATCTATTCGCTTCCTTTTCTCCCTGTTGTTTTTTTCTTCTTGCATAACACTACCTATTTTACTCAGCTTATATTCACCAATGACGTATTCCTGCTTTTTCTGGCCTACACCGGATTTGCCTTCCTGTTATTACAACTTCTACGGTGGGTTTTCCACCTGAACATGTACCAATCGCTTTTCCTTTCTCGTTTACTACTTACTATT
>CAYSIU010000418.1:0-3109 GCA_964431095.1 uncultured Chitinophaga sp.
CAGTTAAGGTGTTCAGCCAGCGGGTTGGTGCTGCTGTTATAGATCTCCACAAACCCAGAATTCCCCGCCCCGGGGTCCGTGTACATTTACTTGAGTACGGTCTGGCTTCTGGCAACCAGTACGAGGCTGAATAAGCCGACCGAAAGTAAAATCTTTTTCATGCTTCAAGGTTTTTGTTAATTAAATAGCTTTACATAATTACAGATGCCGCTTTCGCAACAGTTTATGATGATTTTGTTCATCCACTTTTTCGTGGTGATTCAAGGCAGGACCTTGCGGCATTCAAGCGGGATAGATTTCAGCGTTTCGTGAGATAGGGATTGTAAAGCTTCAAGAGAGATTGGATGGGTTGGTTGCTACCGTTAGCCAGCAGGGGAAAATATACAAAATTTTCCCATTCTGGGATCAGATTTCCTTAAGTAATGTGGATTCTTCGTGGCTTTTCTAAAAAGGAGTAGTGGGTGAGTGTTTGGTTTGAAGTTGAACCAGACCACTAAAGTAATCACTCATTTACAGATATGCAAGCTTTGGGGGGAAAAATTTTCAGGTAATCCGGGTTTTTACCCATTCCAGGGCCTTTTGAAACTGCTGTTCCTCAGAAAGGTGGGTATTATCCAGCAAGAGGGCATCTTTTGCCTGTTTCAGGGGACTTACCTTCCGGTGTGAATCCAGATAATCCCTCATTTCAAGGTTATTTTTTACTTCCTCGATGGTGATATTCGGGTTCTTCTCGTATAACTCTTTAAACCGCCGTTCCACCCTGACGGCATTGTCGGCCGTCATAAAGATCTTCAGTTCCGCTTTGGGAAAAACAACCGTACCGATATCCCGCCCATCCATCACGATCCCTTTTTGGGCTCCCATTTTCTTCTGCTGAACAACCGCAAATTCCCTCACTGCTTTGATGGCGGCAACCTCGCTCATTTTTTCTGCAATGACCAGGTCGCGGATCACGTATTCCACATTCTCGCCGTTCAGGTGTATTTCGCTGTCATTGCTTTTGGAATTGTGGACAAACTCAAGGTTGATGCTTTTTAAAGCTTTTTTTACTTCTTTTTTATCCGTCCAGTCAACATGGTTCCTCAAAAAATACAGTGTGATGGCCCGGTACATAGACCCGCTGTCTACATATAGATAGCCTAACTCTTTGGCCAGTTGTTTTGCCAGCGTACTTTTCCCGCAGCTCGCCCAGCCGTCAATGGTTATGATGATCTTCTTCATCCGTTACAAAAGTCAATACTATTTTCTGAAGAAAAAAATAAGGGGATGGAAAGAATGAACAAGGCCGGGGGAAAAAAAAGAAATGGATCAAAGTACATTCCTTCTTTTAAAGAAGATGAATCTTATGCAATGTGCCTTGATCCTTATTATTATGCTTTAGACTTCTGTTCTACTTTCTTTTTAAATGCAAATTTCAATTTACCGTTTTCCGTATCGGCATCGGCCTCGAGCACATCACCCGCTTTTACATTCATGTTGAGGATCTCCTCTGCCAGCGGGTCTTCGAGGTATTTTTGGATAGCCCGGTGGAGCGGTCTTGCGCCGAACTGCGTATCATATCCTTTATCGGCAAGGAATGATTTGGCAGCTTCCGTGAGTTCAAGACTAAAGCCGAGGTTCGCAAGTCTTTTCATCACGCCTTTCATCAGGATGTCAATGATGCTGAAAATATGATCCTTGGTCAGGCTGTTAAAGATCACGATATCATCTATCCGGTTGAGGAATTCAGGTGAAAAGGTTTTTTTCAGCGCTTTTTCGATCACGGCCTTGTTGAGTTCATCCTGGCTTTGCTCCCTGGCACTGGTAGCGAACCCTACCCCGGCACCAAAGTCTTTCAACTGGCGGACGCCGATATTCGAGGTCATGATGATCAGGGTGTTTTTAAAATCCACTTTCCTGCCCAGGCCATCTGTCAACTGACCGTCGTCCAATACCTGGAGTAATATATTATATATGTCGGGGTGCGCCTTTTCAATCTCATCGAGCAGGATGACACTGTAAGGTTTCCGGCGGACCTTTTCTGTCAGCTGGCCTCCCTCTTCGTATCCCACATATCCCGGGGGCGCTCCGATCAATCGGCTGACGTTGAATTTTTCCATGTATTCGCTCATATCGATCCGGATCAGGGCATCATCGGAATCGAACATCTGGCGGGCCAGAGCCCTGGCCAGTTCTGTTTTACCCACCCCGGTCGGTCCCAGGAAAATAAATGTACCGATGGGTTTTTTGGGATCTTTCAATCCAACCCTGTTGCGCTGAATGGCTTTGACCACTTTCCCGATCGCTTCTTGTTGTCCCACCACCATTTGCCCCATGTCGTCCGTCATCTTGCGGAGTTTTTCGGTCTCGGCCTGTACCATCCTCTTCACCGGGATGCCGGTCATCATGCTTACCACTTCCGCGATATCTTCTTCCCCGATGGGGAATCTCCTGTGCTTGCTCTCCTCTTCCCATTCATGTTTGGCTTTTTCCAGCTCTTCCTGCAAGCGTTTTTCGGTATCGCGAAGGGAAGCCGCTTCTTCAAACTTCTGGCTCTTCACCACTCTATTCTTCTCGTTCTTCACGTCCTCGATCTTCTTCTCAAGATCTACAATATTGGGAGGGACATTGATATTCTTTAAATGCACTCTCGCTCCAACTTCATCCATCACATCAATGGCCTTGTCCGGAAGCAGCCTGTCGGTGACATAGCGGTCGCTCAGTTTTACACAGGCGTCAATGGCCTCCTGGTCATAGGCCACATTATGATAGTCCTCGTATTTTGTTTTGATATTATTTAATATCTGGATCGTCTCTTCCACGGTCGGGGGGTCCACCATCACTTTCTGGAACCTCCGGTCGAGGGCCCCGTCTTTTTCGATATACATTCTGTATTCATCCAGCGTGGAGGCGCCGATACATTGCAGTTCACCTCTTGCGAGGGCGGGTTTGAATATATTGCTGGCATCCAGCGAACCACTGGCTCCCCCGGCTCCGACGATCGTATGCAATTCATCAATGAACAGGATCACATCGCGGTTCTTTTCAAGTTCATTCATGATCGCTTTCATCCTTTCTTCAAATTGTCCACGGTCTTTTGTCCCGGCCACCAGGGCCGCGAGATCCATTT
>CAYSIU010000419.1:0-2183 GCA_964431095.1 uncultured Chitinophaga sp.
GCGGTGCTTTCAGTTGAAAGCGGTTTGTCAGGTCCATGCTGGTACTTATACGAAAAAGGCGCCTGTAAACGCTTAAAAATATTGAATTTGGCGCTGACTGCGTCCAGGATCGCTTTGGCAGAAGGATCATTTTGACCTTGTGCGCCGACCATGCATGCAAGACCGGTGATAAGGATGATCAAATATAATTTCTTTATCATAAAGGTTTTGTAGTGGCATTTTTTTCAGACGGGCAAAGATAACTGAATTAGAGGAATACGGCTTTGTTAAAACCCGTTGTACAGGTTAGGATCGGCCATCATCCGGTCGGGTTGCATTACAAAACTCTTCTTAACAAGTCCGTAACGGATAAAGACCTCATCAATCAAGCATATCGAGGTGCTGCTGCAGCTCCATTTCCGTTTTTATCAACACATCTCTTGCTTTGCTGCCCTGGTTAGGTCCTACAATTCCTGCTGCTTCCAGCTGGTCCATCAACCGGCCGGCCCGGTTATAACCGAGTTTCATTCTGCGCTGTAATAAAGAAGTGGAACCGATCTGGTTTTGGACGATCAGTCGGGCGGCCTCTTCAAAAAGAGCATCCCTTTCTGCCAGATCAAAATCTTTTCCTTCCAGCTCTTTTTCGTCTACATATTCCGGGAGAAAGAAGGAGTGCGGGTAACCCCGCTGATCACCGACAAATGCGACTACCTGTTCTACTTCGGGCGTATCCACAAAAGCACATTGAAGCCGGGTGATCTCCCCATTATGCGCAATCAGCATATCTCCCTTACCAATCAGTTGTTCTGCACCACCCATATCGAGGATCGTCCTGGAATCAACTTTGGAAGTGACTTTAAAAGCTACTCTTGAAGGGAAATTGGCCTTGATCGTCCCCGTGATGATATTGACCGAAGGACGCTGTGTGGCAATGATCAGGTGAATGCCTACCGCCCTTGCCAGTTGAGCCAGACGGGCGAGCGGCAATTCAATTTCCTTACCCGCTGTCATGATCAGGTCGGCAAACTCATCGATGATCAGCACGATGAAGGGAAGAAACTGGTGTCCTTTCTGCGGGTTCAGCTTACGTTTGATGAATTTTTCATTATATTCTTTAATATTCCTGGCCCCCGCTTCCTTAAGCAGATCATAGCGGTTATCCATTTCAATGCAAAGCGCATTGAGGGTATGGACCACTTTCCGGGTGTCCGTGATGATTGCATCATCTTCTCCCGGCAATTTTGCCAAAAAATGTTTTTCGATCACCCGGTAAATACTCAATTCCACTTTTTTCGGATCGATCAGTACCAGCTTTAGTTGCGACGGGTGTTTTTTATACAACAGCGAAACAAGAATAGCATTCACTCCAACCGATTTACCCTGGCCGGTGGCTCCTGCCATCAGCAGGTGGGGCATGGAAGCAAGGTCCACAATATAATTTTCATTGTCAATTTTCTTCCCGATGGCGATGGGGAGACTGAAATTATTTTGCTGAAATTTTTCTGATGACAACAATGTTTTCATGCTGACCACCGTCTTCCTTACATTCGGCACTTCAATTCCGATCGTTCCTTTACCGGGTATCGGCGCTATGATCCGGATACCCAGTGCGGCCAGGCTTAATGCGATATCATCTTCTAAATTTTTGATCTTGGAAATACGAATGCCCGGCGCCGGAACGATCTCATAGAGGGTCACGGTAGGTCCTACCGTAGCACTGATTTTCTGGATCTCGATGGAATAGTTCCGTAATGTGGAGATGATCTGGTTCTTGTTGTTCTCCAGTTCATTGGCATCCTGTATGATCTTTTCACTACCATGTGTTTCCAGCAGGTTCAGCGTAGGGTATTTATAATCGCTGAGATCAAGGGTAGGTTCGTAAGGAGGAAGGTTCTCGGTGAATTCTTCTTCTCCTGTTTTTTCTTCCGTTGGTTTTATTTCAAGTTCAAGGCTCTCCTCGTTCTTTTTCGCAAAGGGTTTTTCTTTTAACGGCCCTGGCTCATATGTATGGAAGATCTCATTGACAATCTCTTTTTCCACGGTCGGTTGCTGGCTTTCTATTTTTTCTACTTCTTCTTCAACCGGTTCATCTTTTTCAATCACCTGGAAGTCATACTTTGGTTCTTTATCGGGTATATTCATGTCTGTACCCTGTTTCCCGCCATTGCCCTTTTGACCTGCATTCGTTCAACTAAACAGGTCAT
>CAYSIU010000419.1:2193-3100 GCA_964431095.1 uncultured Chitinophaga sp.
TTTAACCGGTTTATTTTTTTCAAGCCCCTGGAAGTCTTACGTTGGTTCTTTATCGGGATTATGCATGGCCATGCCCGCACCCGGTTTCCAGCCATTGCCCTGTTGACCTGCATTGGATCCGCTGTACAGGTCATTGATCATGGGCCCCTCCGTGGCAGCCAATATTTTTTCTTCTTCAGTATGCTCCTGTTGTTTGCGGGGCCAGGCGAATGCCGGGTTGAACTGCCAGATAAAATAACCCACGGCAAGCAGCAATAACACCGCACCGGTGCCGATAGTACCCATTGCCCCGGTCAGTTTCCCACTGATCATATCGCCTACCGCACCACCAAAAGGGAAACCGCTTTTTCCGAAAATAAATGACATCGAAACAGAAAGCACCAGGAGACCTACCGTCACATATTTAAGGTTGCGCCAGATAGAAAATACTTTCCGGCGGAAAAGAAGGTTGACCCCCACCACGAAAAAGAAGGTGCAGATCAGGAAAGAGGCAATCCCAAAACCATAATTAATAAAAAAATAAGAGGTCATGGCACCCAGGCGTCCCAGCAGGTTCTTGGCAGTCAGGCCACTGTCAAAAAGAGCGGAAAAACCCTTCTTGGCCACATCCTGGTCATCCTTCCATGTAAAAAGATAAGAGACAAAAGATATAAAAAGAAAAACCGCGATCAGCAGGAAAAAAGCGCCGACAATTTTCCAGGTACGTTCATCACGGGCCAGCGACTTCCAACTGATCATTTCTTCCTTCTCCGCTTTGAAGGAGGAAGAACGGGATTTGGCAGGTTTTTTCGCAGGACTGTTTTTTTTCTTTTTCAGCTTAGTAGCCATGGCTGCAAAGATAAACAGTTTACCCCTGAAAAGATGGTCCGGACAGGCAGGTCTCCCTGGTGAAACACGAACCGATTGT
>CAYSIU010000420.1:0-3092 GCA_964431095.1 uncultured Chitinophaga sp.
AGGCTGCCCAAGGCCATGAGCCTGGCCTTAAACCCAAGCCTACGGCCTGTAGCCCGCAGCAGACAGCTTGTAGCTAATCCGAGCAGCAATATTTTCCTTTTATAAGTCTTTAATTTGTTGTACTTTTCCGCTTCGTACCGGACGGATGTTAACGAGTAAGGCAATTTCAACGGAGTACAGGCGTTTTCTGGAAAGGGACATGGACTTCTTCATCTGTCTGCTTTGTGAAAAAACTATAATGGCTGTGATGAAAAAGATACTCTCAACTGTGGCGGTTTTTGCAGCGTTGATCAGTGCTTCAAATGCTCAGGACCCTAATTTCTCCCAATTTTTTGCTTCTCCCCTGACCCTAAACCCTGCGTTGACAGGTAAGTTTGACGGTACCATGCGGGTGGCAGGTAATTACCGCGACCAATGGCCTACCATTTATAATGCATATGTCACTAAAACTGTTTCCGTTGATTTTCTAATGATGAGGGGCCGTATTCCTGACATTGACAGGATGGGGGTGAGAATCCTAGCCATGACAGACAGGGCCGGGGATGGTGTGTTGGTGACCAATTCTGCGGGTCTATCTCTTGCCTATCACAAAGGCCTTGATGAAAATGGTTATCACCAGGTGGGGGCTGCTTTCCAGGGTGTATATACCAATAAGCGACTGGATGTCACCAAAGTTTATTTTGAAGATGAATTAACCCCATTGGGTTTTGTTCCAGGTACAACAGGTGAGATATTTAGTAATAAACAGATCAATGTAAGTTACGTGGATATAAATGCAGGGGTGTTATATAACGGCAGCACCAATGGCTACAATAATTTTTACGTTGGGGCTTCGATGTATCATATCAACCGGCCGAAAGAGACTTTCCAGGGCGGTCAATTTATCCTGGATGCACGGACCACCATCCAGGCGGGTGGAAAAATCCCTGTCGGACCTTACAATTACCTGCATTTTTCAGCCATCCACAGCATGCAGGCCAAGGCACATAATACAGTAGCAGGAGGCGCTTTTTCCTACAATGTGAACAGTAATGAAGACAACCCGACCAATCTTTATGTGGGCGCCTGGTACCGGTTTGATGATGCGGTCATTCCTTATATCGGACTGGAGTTTTCCGGCATTCATATCGGTTTTACTTATGATGCCAATACCTCGAGCCTTAAACCGGCATCCAACACCCGCGGCGGCATGGAAATATCGCTGATCTATATTAAGAAACCCGCGGATCCCGATGCCAAAAAGCTGAACTGTCCGAGGTTCTGATTTATAAATAGTTATACTTCCACAAAATAATTTTAAAGCAATATCGTTCCGCGGTGTTGCTTTTCTTTTTCGGCAGGATTGAATATCTTTATCCCAAATCCAAACCAATGAAAAAGTATACCCTGGTTGCTTTTTTATGCATTTCCCTTTCCTTTCCCGGCCTTGCTCAGGATAATATGGGTTACAGGACTTTTGACATGGGGGGAGAATACCAATGGTCAAAGCTTAGTCAATCCACGAACCTGCAGGTAGCCTTTAATGCCGAAACCCATCATTCGATCGTGCTGAGTGCAGGATTCAAAACCGTTTACCGGCACATTGACGGAACACATAATAACGAACGAGGAAAAGGACTGGGAGGGTCATTAGGATACCGTTATTATTTTTCCGTGCTTCCCCAACGTTTTTTTCTCGGAGCGCGCTGTGATCTCTGGTCTATGACCATGTACCGGACCGCCGACCCGACCATTAGTATCAGGATGTCGATCCTGCAGCCCAAACTGGAACTGGGATATACTTTCATTATCAATGATAAAGTGTTTATCACACCTTATTTGGCTTACAGCAAACTGATATCTCATAATACTTCAGAAGATAAATATGTTTATGGGAACGGGTACGAACCCATTATCGCTTTGAGTGGCGGGTTACGATTCTAATCATCCTCAATTTTTGCCCAATTGGCTTATTTTAGCTATCTCATTTCATCCGCGTGAGAAAACTCTTCAGCAATCTTACCTTCTGGGTACTTTTGGCCATAACGGCTGGCATCCTTGTGGGGCATCTGGCGCCCTCCATAGCCCTGCATCCTGTTTTGCATCACCCGTGGAAAGCTAAAATACTCGGGCAGGAACTGGAGGTCAAAACGACCCTGAGTGAATTACTTAGCAGCGCTTTCATCAGCACCGTAAAACTATTCATCAATCCCATCATCTTCCTGACCATCATCACCGGTATCATCAATATGGGCAACCTCAAAAAAGCCGGCCGGGTGGGAATCAAGGCCCTGCTGTATTTTGAAGTGGTTACTTCTTTCGCACTGATCACCGGTATCGTTGTCGCCCTGTTGATCCGCCCCGGTCATGGGGTGGATATCAGTAATCTCAAATCAACGGATATATCAACCTATACCCAAAAAGGAGCTTTTAGCTGGATAACATTTCTCAAAACCAATTCCACGCTCCAGGTATTGCTAGTGGCTTTGCTGCTCGGGATTTTCCTGAACTATTATCCAAAACGGCAAAAGATCGCCGGGTTCTTACAGCGCATCGCGACCTATGTTTTCAAAGCGCTGCATTGGGTCATGTTGATGGCGCCTTTCGGGGCTTTCGGGGGAATGGCATACACCATCGGTAAATATGGGATCAAAACTTTAGTGCCGCTTGCAAAATTGATGGCCTCCGTCTATACGACGATGGCGGTCTTTATTCTTGTCATACTATGGATGATATTAAAACATTACCGGGTCAGCATTTTTAAATTTCTGAAATACATACGGCGCGAGTTGCTGGTGGTGCTGGGTACCTCCTCCTCGGAAGCGGCCCTGCCATCATTGATGGAAAAGCTGGAGCAAATGGGATGTTCGAGACCTGTGGTGGGATTGGTGGTACCCACAGGTTATTCATTCAACCTCGACGGTACCACCATTTATTTCTCTATGTGCATGATATTCCTGGCCCAGCTCTTCCATTTACATCTTGGTATCGGGCTGTTCTTTTCCATTATCGGTATCCTGATGTTCACTTCCAAAGGCGCCTCGTGTGTTCCCGGTACTTGGTTCATCCTATTGGCCACTACGCTTTCAGCCATCAAGGTGTGCCCCTTCAAA
>CAYSIU010000421.1:0-3081 GCA_964431095.1 uncultured Chitinophaga sp.
AAAAAATGGGATAAACGCAGGTTCCGCTCGGGGGAAAGAGGAAAACCACCACCGGCTATTTCCTGAATTTTTTGTTTTTTCATGAACGGGATCTTGTTGATGAAAAACCCGTTGAACTCATGCAGCAGCTTGCGCTGGTAATAGCGGTGAAAAACCGGGAAGGTGGAATCCAGCGCCTGGAAGGCTTTCTGCGGGTTTTGGAACAAGAGCGGATCGCCCCGCCGCATAAATTTATAATCAATGATGCGGAGGTCCTTGGTATTCAGGAAATCGCCCGATTTGATGATATAACTGGTGTTGCCAAACACCCCGAGGTTGATGTTCTGCTGCAAACCGAACTCGAGGTAATCAAAATTTATTTTACTGTTGAACAAATGGGGTATTCCCTTTCTCCAGATAGTATAAAAGGTGGGCCATTTGGAGCCGAGATTAATTTTTTCCCGGGGCTCCCGGATATATTTGGAAGCAGGTGCATAATACAATTTGATCTCGTTATACGTGGCATTATAGGGATCAAATTCAAGCGCCGGCTCATTGTGAATGCCAAAAATACTGTTGGTATTGTTCCCTACTTTGTAATTACTCACGGAGCGGCGTAATGCGATCTCTACTTTGTTCTGCAGCGTGAGGCCATTGAGGATCTCCAGTTCATGACCCAGTTCGATGGAATTGTTCAGGTAAATATTGCTTCTTTTCAGCACATTCACCCAGGCATCGCCTGGATAGATGAACTCAAAATTCCTTCCTATGTTAACGCTGAACTTGCCGCGGCTGAAAGGATTGTACAGGCGTTCAAGACCCACGGTCCCGTTCACATCGTGGTTCCGAAAACCGTAGCTGATCTCTCCTTCCACCGAAAGTGTTTTCCTTGTCGGGAAAGTTTTCCGGTATGCTCCTGCCAGTTTGAACCGCGCCCCTCCGAACGCAATGGGCTGTATGATGGAAGTGATGGGCGGCAGGATCCACATGCGTTCCTTTTTGTGATCATTGAAGATCTGTCCGAAGATCAGCATCTTTTTCCAGGTGATTCTGTTCAGCACCCGGTCGATCGAGTCGAGGTAAGCTTCGCTTCGCATATAATGGCGAATGCTGTCCTGGTAATGCGCATAGAGCTCCTGCTGCCTTGATAAAGGTTCTGTACGCACCGATTTCCAGAAAGTGGAGTCCCTTTCATAGGCTTCGGCCGAAGTGGTGCTGACCTCGTTGCCGAAATATCCTTTTTTGAAATTCTTTTTCAGCTCATAACCCGAATAGGCAACCGTAGTTTCGCCATAGATCTTTCCCTTTCTTGTTTTGATATAATAGTCAAATTGCTGGCGGGTGATCATCCGGGCGCTGTCTCCCACTCTATCATACTGCTGTTTTACTTCCATATAATCATACTCAGGCATATGCGCCGGGGGGAGGCGGAAATCCGCACTCATCACGTTCCAGGTGCTGTCCTGTATGCTGATCTCCCCTTCAATTGTGGCATTTCTCAACTGCCGCGGCCTGATGGCTATGGTATATACCTTAGGTTTGATGGTCCGGTCTATTTTCAGTGTCTTGAACCGGTAAGCGAGCAGTCCGCTGTAACTGAGCGGTGATACAAAAGGTATCTTGGAAACCGGTGGTGCGTGGATCAGGTTATCGTAGAGATAAAAATCACCTTCGGTGGTGGATAAATAAAAAAGACTTTCCGTATTCCCGTTTTTATTCACCCCGGTGCGCTGCTCTTTCACCTGTCCACCGGCGCTTTTGTCGAGGTGGAGCGACACTTCCGTCATGGACATACCGTCATAATTCTCTTTGATCAGGCTGTCGTTCTCATTTTCTTTCTTCTTTTTTGCAAAGCCCGAATCAAGCAGCACCGCTTTTATGTAGGCGTTGCAGGAATAAGAACCGATGGCATCGAGGATCGATTCTTTGTTGCGGATGACGTTCCGGATGATCTCATCGGCCCTGTCGTGCAACTTGGCTTTGACCACTACTTCAGCCAGGTTCGCCGATTCATCCGCTTCCAGTTCCACATTTTCAGTTACATCCTCGTTATTGATGTAAAAGGTCAGTACTTTGGTCTTATACCCCACCATACTCACCACGAGGTCATATTTACCCCGCTCCAGGTAAAATTCAAAAGAGCCATCATCCTTACTTACGGTTCCCTTTTTCAATTCTTTGACTTCCACGCTCGCAAGCGGGAGCCGTTCTTTCTTATCATCCAAAATGATCCCCGATATCCTGTACAACTGTGCGTTGGAAAGCAAGGCCTGCAAAAGGAACAGGAATAAGAAAGAGTATTTTCGTTTCATCGTCCGGACGGGGATTAATAACCTGCAAAAATTGCGATTCTTTTGCTGTAATCAGTTGTAAATTATTAATCTTTTCATATTATTTAACAACGGGAAGGACGAATCGTTGCAGACCGGCATTAATCTGTGATTTAATGACAATATAAGTTGCCGGGTTATCAAATTTTTTGTGTGAATGAGTGCTGCGAGCTTTCATGGAAGAACGTCCCGCCGGGCATTTCATTCAATGCAAAGTAATTTTCATTAATCCTGACCGGGCAATCAACGACCGGCAAATTATTGATTCACATCTGTCCCTCCCTAGTAAAATTCCTTAACAAAAAAAATACGATTGTTTACTTCTATTAACACCTGTTAATAAGTAACTTTAGGGAAGTATAACTGTGTGAAGTTATATTTGATGACCACTGCCCATCAACATCGCAGTGCAGAAAAGAGGGGTAAGCTTCTGAAAATGGTCAGAAGACGCGCAATAATCCGGTATCACCCACCGCCGGCTTTATGAATAAGGCTCGTTGCTGCCGGTCGCGGCAATAACAAAGGAGCCGATAAAATTGAAGAGAATTGACAGACACAATTATCAACCTCGAAACCGTAAACCCTATTGAGTTCTTCGGAGTAAACAACGGCAAGCTCGACATCCTCAAAAAGAAATTTCCCCTGCTGAAGATCCTCTCCCGCGGCACGCAGCTCAAGCTGAGCGGCCCCCCTGAGCAGAATGAAAATGCCAGGGAAAAGATCGAGCTGAACATTTCCTACCTGGAACGCAAAGGGCAAATGAGCCAAAATT
>CAYSIU010000422.1:0-3067 GCA_964431095.1 uncultured Chitinophaga sp.
GGGCGGCGCACGGACATATTGGTGGTGCCAACGAAGTTCCCGGCGTAATTCAATCCCGCAGAATCGCGTAAAGGATATTTCTGTATCAGTTTCGCGAATTCCTTTACCTGTTTTTTATAATTCTTATTGGTGACGCTGTATTTGGTCTGGGTACAATTGGAAATAAAAAACGATCCAAGAAAAAGAATTGCAATATGATATTTCATTGCTGAAAGATAGCTAAAACCTGAAATACACAAAGAGTCTTCCGAAGTTCTTACTATCATTTTCGATACGGTGGTATTGTTTTTTGATATGAGGTTGTTGCAGGAATCGTTCCACTTTCTTGCGCAATTGCCGGCTACCTTTTCCGGGGATGATCTCCAGTTCTCCAATCTTTTTGTCAATTGCTTCGTCAAAGGCTTCCTGCAAGGCTTTATCGATCGCGGAACCGTTATTATAAATGGGATGCAGGTCTATTTTTATCCGGGCCATGAGGTTTACATATTTCGCCGGTACTGGCCACCCACATCATATAAAGCGTGTGTGATCTGCCCGAGCGAGCAATACCTGACCGTTTCCATCAATTCTTCAAAAAGATTCCCGTTATGGATCGCCACCGATTTCAATCGCTGCAACATAGCCCCGCATTGGCTTTCATTTCTTTTCCAGAACGCCTGCAAGTTCCGGATCTGTTGTTCCTTTTCTTCTGTTGTGCTGCGGATTACTTCATTGGGTATAATGGTGGGACTTCCTTTTTTATTCAGGAACGTGTTCACCCCGATCAGCGGAAGTTCACCGGTGTGTTTCTGGTGTTCATAGTACAAACTTTCTTCCTGGATCTTATTACGCTGGTACATTCTTTCCATGGCACCCAGCACACCGCCTCTTTCTGTAATGCGGTCAAATTCGGCTAATACGGCTTCTTCTACCAGGTCTGTCAGTTCTTCCACCGCAAATGAACCCTGGATGAAGTTTTCCGTTTTTGCAGAACCCAGTTCCCGGTTGATGATCAACTGTATCGCCATGGCCCTTCGTACACTCTCTTCAGTAGGTGTGGTAATCGCTTCATCATAGGCATTGGTGTGAAGAGAATTACAGTTGTCATAGATCGCATACAGGGCCTGCAGCGTGGTGCGGATATCATTGAAATCGATCTCCTGCGCATGCAAACTTCTCCCGGATGTCTGGATATGATACTTCAGCATCTGGCTGCGCTTGTTGGCTTTGTACTTATATCTCATAGCCTTGGACCAGATGCGCCTGGCTACCCTCCCGATCACACTGTATTCAGGATCCATACCATTACTGAAGAAAAAAGAAAGATTGGGAGCAAAATCATCGATGTTCATGTCCCGGCTCAGGTAATATTCCACGTAGGTAAACCCGTTGGCCAATGTAAACGCCAGCTGAGTAATAGGATTGGCACCGGCTTCGGCAATATGATAACCAGAGATGCTGACACTGTAAAAATTGCGGATCTTATGCTGAATAAAATACTCCTGCACATCACCCATCAGCTTCAGTGCGAATTCAGTTGAAAAGATGCAGGTATTCTGTGCCTGGTCCTCTTTTAATATATCGGCCTGTACCGTACCGCGAACCTGCGATAGCGCTTCTGCCTTTATCTTTTCATATATGTCTTTGGGCAATACATCTGACCCGGATAAACCCAGCAATCGTAAACCAAGACCATCATTTCCCGGAGGCAGCGCCCCGCTTAACTCCCCGGCCCGCGGGATGATTGGTTTCCCGTCTATCCCAGTGTAAGTGGGAAGCTTGCCTTTTTTGTATTTTGATTCGATGATCTTGTTGACTTCTTCTTTCAAGTTGTTTTGCAGGATATATTTTTCACACTGCTGATCAATGACCGCATTCATAAAAAAAGCGAGCAGTATCGGCGCCGGGCCATTGATGGTCATGGAGACCGAGGTCTTCGGATCGCAGAGATCAAAGCCGCTGTATAATTTTTTTGCATCGTCAACCGTAGCAATGCTCACTCCGCTGTTCCCTACTTTTCCATAGATATCCGGCCGGTGGTCGGGGTCTTCTCCGTACAAGGTCACGCTGTCAAATGCAGTCGATAAGCGTTTGGCGGGTTGATCGATACTTACATAATGAAACCGTTTGTTGGTCCTTTCGGGTCCTCCTTCTCCGGCAAACATGCGCGTGGGATCCTCTCCTTCTCGTTTTACCGGAAATACTCCTGCGGTAAATGGAAAATGCCCGGGGACATTCTCCTGCGCCTGCCACCGCAATATATCGCCCCAGTCTTTGTATTTCGGCAATACGACTTTAGGGATCCTTGATCCACTCAGGCTCTTCGTGATCATGGATTGTTTGATCACTTTATCCCTGACCGTGTATTCATAAAAATCTTTTTGGTATTCTGCCACTTTGTTCGGCCAGTTGGTTACCAATTTTTTTGCAACAGGGGTCAGCTGTTCGGTATAAAAATCAATTTGCTTTTGAATGGTCTCCTCCAAATCCCTGTTAGGCCGGGTCATGGGGGCAGACCCTCCCCTGGAGGGAGCTTTAGATGGAGAAGCTGATAATTTAAGAGTTTCCAATGCCCCCTGCAGCTGGTATAATTTAGAAGCAATCGCAGATTGATCTTTTACCAACTGGTCATACTCACGGTTATTCTCTGCTATTTCTGACAGATAACGGACCCGGTTGGCCGGTATCACGGCCTGTGTAACTTTTGCCGTTTCGGCGAAATGAAATTCACCAAACCTGACTTTCGTCTTTGTCTCTATCTTTTTCAACAGCCATTCAAACAAATGATTCACACCTTCATCATTGAATTTGCTGGCCATGGTCCCGATGATCGGTAATTCATCGTCTTTTGCTGAAAATAGCTGGTGATTGCGTTTGTATTGTTTTCTTACATCCGCCAGTGCATCCAGTGCGCCTGCCTTATCGAATTTGTTGATGCAGACCAGGTCGGCAAAATCCAGCATGTTTATTTTCTCCAGTTGTGAGGCTGCTCCATATTCCGGCGTCATCACATACATGCTGAAATCGCAATGATCCATGATACTGGCATCACTCTGTCCCACGCCGGCGCTTTCCATGATGACCAGGT
>CAYSIU010000423.1:0-3064 GCA_964431095.1 uncultured Chitinophaga sp.
TCAAGAACTTACAAACGGGGCACGGCGTTGAAAGCATTGATCTGAAGAAAAAATTCGAGCCAAGATATATTGTCCCCCCCGATAAGCAAAAAGTGGTGAAAGAGCTGAGATCGCTTGCTGATAAATCAGAGGAAGTATGGCTGGCCACGGATGAGGACCGTGAAGGTGAAGCGATCAGCTGGCACCTTTGCGAAGTACTGGGTCTCGATCCAAAAGGAACCAAACGGATTGTTTTTCATGAGATCACACGGCCTGCCATAAAAGAAGCAGTGGAAAACCCCAGGAAAGTAGACATGAACCTGGTGATGGCACAACAGGCAAGAAGGATATTGGACCGGATCGTAGGATTTGAGTTGAGCCCGGTGCTCTGGCGGAAAATGAGCATGCGAAACAACCTCAGTGCCGGCAGGGTGCAAAGTGTGGCAGTACGTTTGATCGTGGAAAGGGAAAGAGAGATCAATGCCTTTGTTCCCGCCAGCACTTTTAAGATCGAAGCATTCTTTACGGCCAAAGATGTGGCAGGCAAGAATGTCACATTCACTGCCGAAGGTAAAAAACAAGATAGCGCTGAGGATGCAGAAGCCTTCCTGCAAAGCTGTGTCGGCGCCGATTATACCGTGACCGACATACAGGTAAGACCGGGGAAGCGGTCTCCCGCCCCACCCTTCACTACCTCCACTTTGCAGCAGGAAGCCTCAAGAAAATTAGGCTACGGGGTTTCGAGGACGATGCTGATCGCGCAAAAATTGTATGAGAACGGTTACATCACTTATATGCGCACCGACAGTGTGAACCTCAGCAATACGGCGCTTGCTGATATTACCAACACAGTAAAAAGTATGTATGGGGAGGAGTACCACCAGTTCCGCAAATACAAAACCAAAAATGAAGCGGCACAGGAAGCCCACGAAGCGATCCGGCCCACGTTTATGAACAATGCTACCATCCACGAAGCGGAATGGGCAAGATTATATGAATTAATATGGAAAAGAACAATGGCCTGCCAGATGGCGGATGCCGAATTGGAAAAGACCACTGCGAAAATCGCGATCTCCACGAATGATCAGGAACTCTCTGCCAGCGGCGAGGTATTGAAATTTGACGGCTTCCTGAAAGTGTACCGCGAGGACAAAGATGATGACGAAGCAGAAGATGAGAACACAGAAGGCTTGTTGCCTCCGCTTACCGTGGGCCAGCCATTGCCGCTGAAAGAAATGAAAGCCACTGAACGTTTCAGTCGTCCTCCCGCCCGCTATGCGGAAGCTTCACTGGTAAAAAAAATGGAAGAACTCGGCATTGGACGGCCTTCCACCTATGCACCTACGATTTCTACCATTTTGAAAAGAGGATATGTAGAGAAAAGAGACAAGGAAGGAGTGATACGATATTACAGCGTCTATTCACTGCAGGATAATACAATAAAAAAAGAACTGAGCAGTGAGACCACTGGCGCTGAAAAATCAAAATTGTTCCCCTCCGACCTGGGCCTGGTAGTAACCGATTTCCTGATCCAGTATTTTGATGACATTATGGACTATGGCTTCACCGCCAGGATAGAGGAAGAATTTGACGAAGTGGCGGAAGGCAAACTGAAGTGGAACGAAATGATCAATGATTTCTATAGCCCCTTCAAAAAAGATGTGGAAAAAACCATCGAAACAGCCGAGCGGATAAAAGGGGAAAGAGAATTGGGCGTTGACCCCGAAAGCGGGAAACCTGTAGTGGCCCGGATGGGACGATACGGCCCCATGATACAGATCGGCAGCGCAGATGAGCAGGAGAAACCCCGCTTTGCTAAAATACCCACGGGCCAAAGTATTGAGACCATAACATTCGAAGAAGCTATGAAACTGTTCGCATTGCAGGGGGTGCTCGGACAATACGAGGAAAAAGATATTTCTGTGGGCGTGGGCCGGTATGGTCCCTATGTAAAATGGGGTAATGATTTCATCTCCATACCCAAGGGTACCGACCTGGCCACTGTGGGTCTGCAGCGAGCGATACATTATATAAAGGAGAAGCAGAAGGCCGATGCGCCGGTTGGTTATTACGAAGATAAACCCATCACCAAGGGCCGGGGCCGGTTTGGCCCCTATATCAAATGGAACGACATGTTCATCAATGTACCCAAACGGTACAATTTTGATGTGCTCTCCCAGGCAGAGATGAATGAGCTGATCGCAGCCAAGGTAATAAAAGAAGCCGGTCGTTATATACAGAGATGGCCGGATGAGAAGATCGCAGTAGAGAATGCGCGCTGGGGTCCCATTATCCGCTTCGGTAAAAAAATAATCAGGTTACCCCAAAAACAGGATGAAACAAAATACAGCGCTGAAGAGGCTGCTCACTTTACACTCGAAGAAGTGAAGAAATTCATTGAAGAGGAACTGCCCGGAGTCTTTGCGAAGAAGGAAAAAAAGACCAGCGCCAAAAAGACACCAACGGGGAAAGGAAAAAAGGGTTGAAATGGCACGTCAACGGCTTATGAACCAAACCCTGAAAAAATCTGATAGTTTTTTATAACTTTCACTTTTTACAAAGCCTCGTCAACCTATTCACGGAAATTCCCTTACCCTGATTCAACACATCTTAATTCTTTCATCATGAAACGGAGAAAATTCATTTATGATTCTTCTGTGATTGCCTTCAGCATCGGCGTTTTTGGAAATATCAAATGGGATGGCCTGTCGTACGTTGGTGAAGACCCCACAACAACAGATATACTGGGTCCTTTCTACCGGCCGGGAGCACCTTTCCGAACCGACATTGTTCAGCCGGGAACGAAAGGCCAGGTCCTTCACTTCAGCGGAACCGTTTTTGATACGGATGGTACATCACCTGTAAAGAATGCCCTGGTAGAGATCTGGCATTGCAATGAAAATGGTATATATGATAACACTTCGGATGATTATGTGTATCGCGCCGCATGGAAGACAGGGGCCGATGGCCAATATCATTTCAGAACCATTCACCCCGTTCCTTATAAAGTGAACGCTACCCAAACCCGCCCCGCGCATATCCACATGCGTATCTCCGGTACCCGGGACCAGGACCTGGTGACGCA
>CAYSIU010000424.1:0-3060 GCA_964431095.1 uncultured Chitinophaga sp.
GTGCCCGAATATGAAAAGGATTACCCCGAACCTTCCCGCTGGCACATAATGCCTTCCTATGGATTCTTCTTCCGGCATGTAACGAACCTGAAACTGCACGATGTGCAGATCAGTTTTACGGATGATGATTTCCGCCCGCCCTTTATTTTAGATGATGTCAGGAAAGCCGTTTTCTATGATATCCAGGCTCAGAAAACTGCGGGTACTTCCTGTTTCCTGCTCCGGAACGTACGCGACATAGAGGTTCAAAAAGTCAGCGGTGTGGAGGACATTGTCTTATTGTTTGCCGATCAAAAAGCATTGTAAAGCTATTCGGGCTAAAAGCTTCGCTATTAATAAACTTCTTAATTTTCATTTATGAAAAAACAGATCATCGTTTTATTCATTGCCTGTTTCCTGATTTCTGCTACTACCTTTTCACAGAAGACCGGAAGTGGCGGCATCAATCTTTTTGATGGAAAAACCCTGAAGGGTTGGAAAGTGCTCGGAGGAACCGCCGGCTTTGAAGTCCGGGATGGGGCTATTGTCGGCACTTCGGTCCTGAATTCGGGAAATACTTTTTTGGCTACCGAAAAAGAGTATGGGGATTTCATCCTGGAGCTGGACGTGAAACTGGAAAGCCCCGAAAGCAATTCGGGCATCCAAACACGAAGCCATTTTGACCCCACTGGAAATAACGGGAAGGGGAAAGTTTATGGCAGACAGGTGGAAGTGGATCCTTCCAGTCGCAGGTGGACGGGTGGCATTTACGATGAAGGGCGGCGCAAATGGTTGTACCCGATGGATCTCAATGCCAGTGCCCAAAATGCATACAAGCAGGGGGAGTACAATCATTTCAGAATTGAATGTATCGGCAATGAAATAAAAACATGGGTGAACGGGATCGCCTGTGCCGACCTGGTGGACACGATCGATAACAAGGGTTTCATCGCATTACAGGTTCATAACGCGACGAAAAACGAACAGGTGGGCAAAAAGTTCTACTTTAAGAATATTTATGTCCGGGTTTCCGGCCTGAAATCAACGGCCTTTCCGGGTGGGATCTATGTGGTCAACCACGTTAAAAATGAACTGACGGCTTACGAGAAGAAGAACGGATGGAAATTATTGTTCGACGGAAAAACATCCAAAGGGTGGATGGGCGCCTATAAAGACAGTTTCCCGGCTGCCGGCTGGAACGTTCAAAACGGGTCAATGAACGTAGAGGGATCCACTGGCGGAGAAGCTACCAATGGCGGGGATGTTGTGACCGTGGGCAAATACAAAGCATTTGATCTTTCCTTTGAATTTAAAATGTGCCCCGGCGCCAATAGCGGGGTAAAATATTTCGTTACGCTTTCAGAGGGAAATAAAGGTTCTGCCATTGGTCTGGAATATCAGATCCTTGATGATTCGCTTCATCCGGATGCCAAACTGGGCAGGGATGGCAACCGGACACTGGCCTCTTTATACGATCTCATCAAAGCCAATAAAATCCCTAACTCACTTCGCGCCATGGGTGAATGGAATATCGGCAGGATCATCGTTTTTCCCAACAACCATGTTGAACATTATCTGAACGGGGTAAAAGTGCTGGAATATGAACGTGGCTCACCCGCGTACCGCGACCTGGTAGCGATCAGTAAATACAAGGTCTGGAATCATTTTGGCGAGGCGCCGGAAGGACGGATCTTATTGCAGGACCATGGATTCGCGGTGAGTTTCAGGAGTATCAAAATCCGTGAACTGAAATAGAAATCTTGAATCGGTATGAGAAGTTTTTCAGCTATTGAATGAATTAACGCTTAAAATGTAATTGATGAACCGCAAAAAATTTATCCGCGATACCGGGCTGGCTACAGCCGGAATTACGATTCTTAATTTCCCGGTATTGGGGAAAACCGCACCCAGTAATAAAGTGGTGCTGGCGGTAATGGGTGTGAACAGCCGCGGGGCTTACCTGGCAAAATCCTTTGCGGGTCTTCCCAATGTAGAGATCGCCTATCTCTGCGATGTAGAAGAACAGGCCATCAAAAACGGGATGGAAGCAATGAAAGAGATTCCCCGCAAGCCCACCATCGCAAGAGATATCCGTAAGCTGGTTGCGCAAAAAGATTTCGATGCGCTGGTGATTGCTGCTCCGGACCACTGGCATGCCCCCGCTACTTTATTAGCGGTGGCAAACGGGAAACATGTGTACGTGGAAAAGCCCTGTGGGCATAATCCTTACGAGGGCGAGTTGGTCTCGCAGGCTTTGCATAAATATGGCAGGCTGATACAGATGGGCAACCAGCGTCGTTCTTTCCCCAACCTGATGGCCGTAGCAAAAGAAGTGCGTGAAGGTCTGCTGGGAAATAGTTACTTCGGCAAAGCCTGGTATACGAATAACCGCAAATCGATAGGCATCGGCAAGATCATCCCGGTCCCATCCACGCTGGATTATGAATTATGGCAGGGCCCCGCACCAAGAAAACCGTACCAGGATAACCTGGTTCATTATAACTGGCATTGGTTCTGGAACTGGGGAACAGGCGAAACCTGTAACAACGGGACCCACGAGATCGATTGCTGCCGCTGGTTCTTGAATGTCGATTACCCCACGAAAGTTACTTCCTCCGGCGGACGCTATGCCTTTAAAGACGACTGGCAAACACCCGACACGCAGGTTGCCTCCTATGAATTTGGCGACAAAGCAACCATTACATGGGAAAGCAGGAGCTGCAATAAATTCCCGGTGGAAACTGCGGGCAGGGGTTTTATTATTTATGGTGATAAAGGGACCCTGGTGAACTACGGCGGCGATGAGTATAAAATCTTTGATGAAAAAAATAAACTGGTCAAAGATGTAAAATCGGATGTGAAGGCTGACCCGGATAATCCGGTCAGTGCCAGCGGGAACGTGGAGCTATTACATTTGGACAATTTCGTAAAAGCAGTCAGGGGAGAAACGAAGATCAATTCACCCGTGGATGAAGGGCAGAAATCCATTTTACTCTGTCACCTGCCCACTATCGCAGCGCGAACAGGCACCACCCTGCATTGTAATCCCTCCAATGGTCGTTCAAAAAATAACCCGTGTGC
>CAYSIU010000425.1:0-3041 GCA_964431095.1 uncultured Chitinophaga sp.
CTCCATGATCACATCCGTAACTCTCCGTTCGGTGAGCAGGGGGTGATCAAATGGTCGCTTGCGCTGCTTTTTTTCCTTGAATACCTGTTCCGGGAAATCCATAAAATGCCGGAAATTATGGATCCGTCCCCCGGGGATCAACGTGTCCCTCTTGGAAAGATTTAATCGACGCACGAGATACTCCAGCAGGCCCGGATCCATTTCGCGGTCATACACAAACCGGACCGGCTGCCCTTTGCGCCGGTTCTTGAGTCCTTTTTCAATCTTCTGGATGATGTTGGTGGAAATATCCTCATCGATATCGATCTCGGCATCCCGGGTCACTTTAAAAATATGTGATTGATACTGGTCGTACCCGAAATAAGAGAAGATCCCGGGTAAATTAAAGCGGATAATATCTTCGAGCAGGATGATGTGATTCTCCTCGGGCCCGGGCGAAGGTAAAATCGTGAACCGTCCCATGGTGCGGCTGGGCACTTCGATCAGGGCGTATTTTCTTTTCAGCGCACTCTCTTTTTTCCACATGACCACCGCCAGGTAGATGGACTTGTCGCGTAACATCGGGAAATCCGGGATATTTTCTATCATCAGAGGGATCACTTCAGAACTGACCTCCTCCTCGAAATAATTACGGACAAATTCCTGTTGTTCGGGATTCAGTTCTTTTTCCGTTCGGAGGTATATTTTTTGCTCATTCATTTGTTTCATCACTTCCTCCCAGATACGGTTGAACTCACCCTGTTGGTTGAGCACGGTCATTTGTATGTCGTCTATGATTTCCTGCGGATTATTTTCCAGGTGCATTTTGGCCTTGTGACCAAACTGGATCATTCGCCTCAATGTAGCTACCCTTACCCGGAAGAATTCATCCATATTGTTGGAAAAGATGCCCAGGAACCTCATCCTTTCCCGGAGCGGCACAGTAGGATCAGCCGCTTCCTGCAATACCCTTGCATTAAAGGACAACCAGCTGATATCACGGGCTATTGTTTTTCGTTTGGAGTGATGCGCCATGGAATAACTCTTGGGATAGGGGTAAAATTAAGGAACGGCAATAAAGAAAAATATTAAGTTTTCTGCAAACGGGTTTCAGGTCCTTTTGGCCTTCTCAATGATACCCGTGGTAGAGAATCCATCCAGGATGGGATTGATGACTACTTTTCCGCCGTTAGCAATTACTTCCTGGGCGCCTGCGATCTGTTCTGTTGTATAATCGCCTCCTTTGACCAGAACATCCGGAAGTATAGTCCGGATCAGCTCCAACGGAGTATCCTCACTGAACAACACGACCACATCCACCATGATCAAAGAAGCCAGGACCATCGCCCTTGTCTCCTCGTTGTTGACAGGACGGTTTTCACCTTTTAATCTTTTCGCAGATGCATCAGCGTTTAATCCTACGACCAGGTAATCCGCCTCACCCGCCGCTTTTGAAAGCGAAAACAGGTGACCCTGGTGAAGAATATCAAAGACACCGTTGGTAAAAGCGATGGTTTTGCCCATGAACCGCCATTGCTGCACACGCTGCAGGAGTTCTGGAAGCGAAAGGATCTTCTGTTTTATCAGGTCAGCTCTTTTCAACCCGTCGGCTTTTATTGTAATAAGGGATTATGGCAAAGCTAATCAAACCGCCGATGACAATGACAGCCGTTGTAACCAACCACAATATCCAGCCAAACGCAAGCGCTGCACCAGCATTGAGCCCATACACCGGCATCGTTTTCTGTACCAGGTAAGCATAGGCGCCGATGCCACCGGGCGAAGCGATCATACCGATACTGCCGGCGGACAGTACCGTGAAAGCTTCCCGTATGCCATATCCCGAGGTTTCACGGAAAGCAAAGAACCCAATGTATCCTGCCGAAAGATAAAGAGTCCATAAAAGGATGGTGAATAAGATGAACAACCTTCTTTTTTTTAATCGCCGAACTGTAGTGAATCCCTGCCAGATGCTGCGCCCGATCTTTTTTAACACAGCGGCCAGGTCGGCAAAACTTTTCTTTTTCCGGATCATCCAAACGGCAATGACCAATACCAGAACGGCAAGGATCAAAAGGGCAAAAACCGCAAAGGATAATTGTTTTGAAGCCTCACCGCCGGAATTTGAAAACAGGGAATGGATGAGCTGCGAATAGATACCAGGTTGTATGGCCAGGGTGATACCCAGGATGGTTAAAAAAGAAAATGCATCGACCAGTCTTTCCACGATCACCGTACCGATGAGTTTATCGACGGGAATTTTTTCATACCGCGCCAGCAGGGTGCATTTTATCAGCTCCCCCAGCCGGGGAACACCCTGGTTGACAAGGTAACCCGTCATCACCGCAAAAAAAGTGTTGACGCGGGAGGGCCGGTAGTCCAGCGGTTCGATCAGCAGTCTCCAACGCAGTGCCCGGGTAATATGACTGGCGATCAGAATTCCAAATACCGGGAAGATGAGCCAGTGCTTTGCATTTTGCAGCGCGCTCTTTATTTGTCCGGTTTTTTCGCTAGTTAGATTTTTCAGGGAAAGCCAAACAAAAAAAATGCCCAGACCCAGAAAAAAAAGATATTGAAGTATAGTCCTAAGCCGTTTGTTCATGAATACCGAAAGTAGATAAATAGGTCAAATAAGTTATGAGATTCATATCGGTCATCCTGACTGATAGAATAAACAGGCTGACTTGTATAATCCAGGTGACCAGTATGATGAATATGGCTATTATGATATGTATCACAGTTCAAACTATAGTATCACATTATCAATCAGTCTTACCTCATTCAGGTAAGCCGCCGCCAATGCCACGAGTTTTTCACGGCCATTCCAGTCATTTACTATAGCAAGAGTTTCCGCATTGGCAATCTCCACATAATCAACTTTGAAACCTGCTTTTTCCAGGAACTGCCGGGCTTTTTGTTTTATGGCAGATAAGGAGCCGGGCCGAATGTCTTTCTTTAACTGAAGCAGGCCTTGATAAATAGCTGTTGCTTTTTTTCTCTCGGCCTCCCCGAGACGCATATTGCGGCTGCTCATTGCCAGCCCATCGGTTTCCCGGATAGTA
>CAYSIU010000426.1:0-3037 GCA_964431095.1 uncultured Chitinophaga sp.
AAAAATACTATTACCACCCGATGCCAAAAAAATTGAGAATACATTGCGCAACCTGGGAATGGGCAAAACGGTGGACAAAGCCATCCTCCAGATCAACCGCGCTGCCGAAGATGCGGCCGGCTCTGCCAAACCCATTTTCCTCGATGCCATCAAGAGCATGAGCCTCAGTGATGCGATCGGCCTGGTGAAAAACGGGGATACCAGCGCTACTCATTTTTTCAGGGTAAAAACAACCGACAAGCTGATCGCTGCATTTTTGCCTGTGATCAAAAACTCGCTCGATAAACTGGAGGCTACAAAATATTACGGAGATCTCATTTCTACTTACAATAATTTACCCACTACTTTCAAAAAACTGAATCCCGATCTCCCCGGGTTCGTAACCGGCAGGGCCACTTTTGCATTGTTCGACCTGGTAGCCAAGGAAGAATTAAATATCCGCAAGAACCTTGCTGCAAGGACTTCTGACCTGCTCCGGAAAGTGTTTGGTGCGAAATGGTAGGGGATCAATAATCAGGAAAAACGCTCCAGAATAATAACACGACCCTCCTGCGGGAGTCATCCACTTTGTAGTCGCTGATCTTGGGATCAGGGAATTCTTCTCCCTTTCCTTTGTACACGAAAACAATACCCTCTTTGTTTTTTGTATAAGTTTGAAAAAGGGTAATGATGGTTTTCGCTCTGCGGTTCGATAATTCCTTGTTGAGATTTTCCCGGGATAGGGTCACCGAGGAGAATTCCAGGTCAGCCTTCAATTCTTTATACAGGTAGCTGTTTTCCGAGATCACGGTGGCATCTGCATATCCCTTAGCCGTAATGACCAGCGACAAAGGAAAGTTGGGGTACTTTTTTGTAAAAAGGTCTATTTCATTTACAACCGGTTCAAAAAATTTTCCGATGGATGCCGCGATCCTCGGCGCAACCGTGTATTTGCCCGGGTCAAACAACAGGTCCTGGTCGAACTTTATAACCGTGTTCCGGTTGATCAGATCAGAAAGAAAAAGAATTTTATCATGAATGCTTTTCGTAGCGTTCAGGCAGGTGGACAGGTTTTTCCGCAGCCGGTCCCAATCCGACTGGCTTACTTTTATATCTCCAATCAGCACCGTGTTTTCTTTATGAAGCTGGTTGATCTCCGCATTGGTTTTGTCAATGAATTTATGGATACGGGCACTGGCGGTATCATCCAGTTCATTTTCTTCCTGTTTGGTTTTTCGGCGGTCATCCAGTTTTGTCAATTGTTGATCATAGTCCTGCAGCAGGCTGTCCTGTTGTGATAGCTGCTTTTTCACTGCCACGGCTTTTTGCTGGGGAACACAGGAAAAAAAATAAATGGAAAGGGAAAAGATGAGAAGCAGGGAAGATGTTCTTATTTTTTTCATAAAAGAACATTTAACCGGGGGGTATTAAAGATAAAAAAGGTTTGGGGGAAAACAATAAATTATAGCCCCGACAGCAATACCTGCCAGGCATCTTTTACCTTCCCTTCATCCAGTAATTTTTTTGCATACTCCTGCAGCTCTCTTTCCATTTCATCTGGGTTAATGCTGTAGTATTGAATGATTTGTTTAAGGGGGGCATCGTCGAAAGAAGGATCAATGGCGGGTATTTCGTTTATATTGGCCAGCTGACCGAGATGATTGCCGGTCAGTAATTTACTATTCCGCACCGCGGGGGGTAAAGCATCCACGCCGATACCAATTTGGGTATGGGGTTTTTCTACCTGGAAAAGATTGTCTTCATTCACCACGCAATACCAATCCGCCCCGAGCCGGGCCACATGATTTATTTTTCGCTGATCCATTTTTTTATTTGCATCCAGCAAGGCATCATCCAGGTGCAGCCGCAGGATCTCACAGATTACCAGGTTGCCGGCCCCGCCTTCTGTGCCCAACGGTTTTACCTCCAGCACTTTGCACTCCATCTTCGCTTTGCTTTCTTTTACCATCGGGGGTCTTACCAGGGTAGCGGGCTCCTGGGTAAAACCTGCTTTTATAAATTCGTTTACGCCTTTCGGGAATTCACAACTGGCCAGCGACACCTGCTGTACCATATCCCAGGTAACAATGTTGATCACCACTTCGGGGACTTCCAGTACGTTTTGCAAAGTATGTTTGGTCGTATTGTCCCGCACTCTTCGGGCAGGAGAGAAGATCACAATGGGAGGATGCGAAGAAAAAAGATTGAAGAAACTGAAAGGGCTCAGATTGATATTGCCGGCTTTATCAATGGTGGAGGCAAAACAAATAGGACGTGGCCCTACCACATGCTGCAGGTAATACTGTTTTTCACCAGGCTTCAGGTCTTTCAGGTCGAAAATCATAGTTTAATTTTTCACCGCAGGGAAAGGGAGGAATAGTATTATTCGAAGTCTGTCTATGCAGGAAATCAACTACTTATTTTTTCAATTTCAGGATACTCCAATCCGTTTCTTCCGCAACAATGGTATTACCGAGTTTGCCCAAACCATCGATCTCCATTTCTATCGTATCGCCGGGTTGCAACCATTGCTCGGGATAATTGGGGTCCTGGAGTTTCCCGGTGCCATTCAATTCCAGGAAACAACCCGTACCCACCGTACCGCTGCCGATCACATCACCGGGATACAGATCAACTCCATAAGAGGCCCGCTCAATGATTTCGGCAAAGGTCCAGTCCATATCACCCAGGTTACCATCACTTACCTGTTTTCCGTTCACACGGCATTGCATCCGGAGGTTCCAGTTCTTGCCGGTATGATTTTCTTTTGCCGGGATCTCGTAGGACAGTAATTCATCAGTTGTTACCAGCCAGGGACCAATGACCGTGGAAAAATCCTTGCCTTTCGCCGGACCCAGGTTCAGCATCATTTCTTCCATCTGCAGGCGCCGGGCACTCATATCATTCATGATCATCAGCCCACCGATGTATGGATCAGCTTCTTCCGCACTGATGTTCCTTCCCTGTTAACAAATGACGATAGCAGCTTCCAGCTCGAAATCCAATTTTTCAAGGCGATAGGGCAGTCATCGGATCTCGCAGCGACCCTCTATGCCCG
>CAYSIU010000427.1:0-3016 GCA_964431095.1 uncultured Chitinophaga sp.
AAAAAAACCACTAACTTAGTTTATTTACAAATTTTTCAGATGGCAGAGGATAAAAACTATGTTTTTTTGAACCGCGACCTGAGCTGGCTGAGCTTCAATTACCGGGTACTGATGGAAGCAGCGGATACCACGGTACCACTTTACAGCCGTATCTCTTTTCTTTCCATTTTTTCGTCCAACCTCGACGAATTCTTCCGGGTTCGGATGCCTTCTATTTTTGCATTTACCAGCATTGAGGCCAAGAAGACCTCGCTTCGCGAGGAGTATCCTAAAGAACTGGTACAGCAGGTGCAGGACATGGTTTTTCAACACCAGGAAGAATTTGGCCGCATCCTGGCAAGCCAGATATTACCCGAACTGCAACAAAATAATATTTGTCTTTATTATGGTGAACCGCTTCGCCCGGAGCATAACGAAACTGTGCGGGAATATTTCTTATCGAAAGTGCTATCCTTTTTGCAACCCCTATTGCTGCAGAAGGAAAACCAGTCAAATGTTTTTCTCGAGAATAATGCCCTGTACTTTATTGTGGACCTGGAGATCCCGGATCAGCCGGGAAAACATCTATTTGCCTTGCTGAACATTCCATCAGTCAACCTTCCCCGTTTCTCCGAACTGCCGATGCTGGGCGACGATCACTATATTGTCTTCCTTGATGATGTGATCCGGGAAAACCTGCAGGAGGTCTTCCCCGGGTTTACTATTCAGGGTGCATATAGTGTTAAACTCACTAGGGATGCCGAAATGAGCCTCGAAGATGAATTCAGTGGTGATATCGCCGAAAAAATAGAAAAGCAACTGGAGAAGAGGGAGCTGGGACATGCCACCCGCCTGTTATTCGACAAGAGCATGCCCGCTGAAGCGAAAGATTTTATTCAAAAGTATTTCAACCTTCGGCAGGAGGAAATGGTGGAGGGAGGGCGTTACCACAACCTGAAAGACCTGGGCAGCCTGCCGGACCCTAAGGTGGAGAAGCTGTCTTATTCCATATGGCCGGCCATTGCTCATCCGGGGTTTGATAATCATCATTCCATCTTCCAGTCGATCGCAGATAAAGAAAGACTACTGCACTTGCCGTATCACTCGTACAACTACATTCTGCGTTTTTTCAATGAAGCGGCCATCGATCCGAACGTAAAAGAGATCTATGTGACCCTCTACCGGGTAGCGGCCGATTCGCATATCGTAAACGCACTCATCAGCGCTGCCAGGAACGGGAAGAAAGTGATCGTGCTTGTTGAGCTGAAAGCAAGGTTTGATGAGGCCAACAACCTGCGATGGTCCAAAAAGATGAAAGCTGCCGGTGTGAAGATCATTAACAGTATCCCCCGTTTGAAAGTGCATGCGAAAGTGGCGTTGGTCAAAAGAATGGAAAAACAACAGGTGCAGTCTTATTCTTTTATGGCCACGGGTAATTTTAATGAAGCCACCGGGCGGTTCTATACCGATCATGTATTGTTCACCGCCAACCCCGAATTCGGGAATGAACTCGATCTGTTATTTGCCTACCTGCAATCGCGCAAGCAACCGGACGATTATGGCAAGATCCCTTTTAAGCACTTAATGGTATCCCAATTCAATATGGTTAAAAAGTTCAACCAGTTGATCGAGCGGGAAATTGATAATGCAAAGGCAGGAAAGCCCGCTTCTGTGATCATTAAGATCAACAACCTGCAGGAAAGAAGCATGATTGCGAGGCTTTACAAAGCCAGCCGGGCGGGAGTGAAAATACAGTTATTGATCCGAAGCATCTGTGCACTGGCCCCGGGAGTGGAAGGGCAAAGTGAGAATATCACAGTGCACCGGATCGTGGACCGGTACCTGGAGCATGCAAGGATTTATGTATTTCATAATAATGGAGAGCCTGAATATTATATGGGGAGCGCCGACTGGATGAACCGCAACCTGCACAGTCGTATTGAAGTGTGTTTCCCGGTATACGATAGGGTCATGTGTAAACAATTGGATGATATACTTCATTTACAACTCACCGATAACAGGAAAGCGGTTTTGCTGGTGGGCGATATCACTTCTGGGAGTACCAACAATTTGAGGGTGCTTAGTTCCGGTATGGTTCCGAGGGCAGCACAGCAAAGTATTTATGAATATGTAAAGGAATTGGGAGCATAGCGGATCATCGCTGTTGAATTGTTGGTCATGCTACCATTAAAATCCTGAATGCTTTACCTTTAGCTTTCTTAAAACCCGCCTATGTCTTTTGAATGGAAAGGTGTTTTTCCTGCATTGACCACTCCCTTTACAAAGGATGATGAGCTCGACCTTGCGTTGTTTGAAAAGAACCTGGAAGCACAATTGGCAGCCGGGATACATGGCGTAATTCTCGGTGGCAGCCTGGGCGAAGCAAGCACCCTGACAACAGCAGAAAAAGAAAGGCTGGTAAAATTAGCATTGGAGAAAATTAATGGAAGGATACCCGTGGTGCTTAATATTGCTGAGGGCAGCACCAATGAAGCATTGAAGCAGGTGCTTTTTGCCGAATCCTGGGCGGTGCAGGGATTGATGCTTCTGCCACCCATGCGCTATAAGGCCGATGACCGGGAAACCGTGACTTTTTTTAAAACGATAGCTGAAAACACCGATCTGCCGATCCTGCTCTATAATAACCCGGTCGATTATAAGATCGAAGTGACATTGGATATGTTTGATGCGTTGCAAGACTGTAAAAATATCAGGGCAGTAAAAGAAAGCACCAGGGATGTTACCAATGTGACCCGCATGAGAAACCGTTTTGGGGACCGTTATAAGATCCTCTGCGGAGTGGATACCCTGGCGATGGAAGAATTATGTTTGGGTGCTGATGGATGGGTAGCAGGATTGGTTTGCGCTTTTCCGGGAGAGACGGTTGCAATTTATAAGCTTGTAAAGGCGGGGAAGATCGAAGAGGCCATGAAGATCTATCGTTGGTTCATGCCTTTGTTAGAACTGGATATCCATCCTAAACTGGTTCAGTATATTAAACTTGCCGAAGCACAAGCCGGCATTGGCAGTGAATGGG
>CAYSIU010000428.1:0-3001 GCA_964431095.1 uncultured Chitinophaga sp.
TCTCGGGCAGGAGGGTGGATATGCCATTGCTGATGCTTTGTTTGGCGCGATCAATCCTTCGGGAAAATTACCGATCAGTTTCCCAAGAGGCACGGGCTATATTCCTGCTTATTATAATTACAAACCATCAGCAAGACGTGGTTATAATCTTGGTTTTGATGTAACTCCTTTGTTCCCGTTCGGATATGGACTAAGCTATACAACATTTGAATACAGTAAACCTGTATTATCAGCTTCCGCAATGAAAACAAACGGCACTGTTACGGTGAGTGTGAATGTAAAAAATACGGGCAGCCGTAAGGGAGCAGAAGTGGTTCAACTGTATATCCGCGATGATTACTCATCTGTTACACGGCCGGTAAAAGAATTGAAAGGATTTAAAAAGATATGGCTGGAGCCGGGACAGTCACAAACAGTGAATTTTATTATTACACCGGAGCTTTTATCATTTTATGATGTAAATATGAAATGGACAGTTGAGCCGGGTGATTTTACAATCATGACCGGCGGATCTTCTGATAAAACACAGGATATAAAATTGACAGTACTAAAATAGAAGCGAATATTTTATGTTGATGCATCAAACCATGCGCTGGTTCGGTCCCAATGACCAGGTGAGTTTGCAGGATATCCGGCAAGCGGGATGTGCAGGCGTTGTAACTGCATTGCATCACATTCCTGTTGGCGATGTATGGACAATCGAAGAAATAAATAAAAGAAAACAACTGGTTGAAGAAGATCACCAGGGAACACCGGGATGGCTTGAATTTGAAATGCTGACTTTTAAAGGTAATCATCGCTGGTGCGAAATAAATAATGTGCCGTTCCGGAATGCGGAATGAGCCATACTTCATGCGCTTGGGGTAACCCGGGATATCACGGAGAAGAAAAAAGCAGAAATAGAATTGATCCGTAATGAGGAAAAATACCGCTCCCTGATAGAACAGGCGGTTGATGCGATTGCGCTTTATGATGCAAAAGGGAGAATTCTTGATGTGAACACAGGAGCCGCCAACTTACTGGGTTATACAAAGGAAGAATTGATGAAAATGACGTTGAGTGATGTATTAACGAAGGAGGAATTAAAAACAAACCCTGTAAGGTATGATGTGCTTAAGAAAGGCGAATCAACCGTGAAGCAAAGGAACATGCGAAGAAAGAATGGTTCTATTGTGCAAACAGAAGTACGCTCACAGCAATTGCCCGATGGACGCTTCCTTTCCGTGATCCGGGACCTCTCCGAACGGATCAAGGCCGAACAGGAACTGAATGCTTCCTATGCCGCCATCCGGAAGCTGACCGGTTACCTGCAGGATATCAGGGAAGAGGAAAGGACCCATATTGCACGGGAGATACATGATGAACTGGGTCAGCAGCTTACGGTATTAAAGATGGACGTTTCCTGGGTGCTCAAAAAAATGAATAAAGAAGACAAGGATATTGAAAGGAAAATAAGGGGCCTGCTTGAAATGCTCGATTCAACAGTGAGGTCAGTCAGGCGGATCTCTTCCCAGCTTCGGCCCAGCGTACTGGATGATCTTGGCCTGGTGGCTGCTATGGAATGGCATTTAAAGGAATTCGAGCAACGGTCGGGGATCTTCACTGTATTAAAAGCCCCCGAATCAGCCAAACAAATGCCCGATACAGTTAAAACAGGTCTTTTCAGGATATTCCAGGAATCGTTGACCAATGTTGCCCGCCATGCCGAGGCTAAAAAAGTAGAAGTAAATTTGCAATATAGCGGGAAGCAGCTTATTTTAAGCATCGCGGACGATGGAAAAGGTTTTGATAGAAGAATGGCGGATACCAAGCGAACATTGGGTATCTTGGGTATGAAAGAGCGCACAGTGATGATGGGAGGCAGTTACGAAATAGAAAGTATTCCTGGCAGGGGCACTACCGTTTTGGTGACCATTCCTGAACAGGCTTAATCAGTAAACCGAAAATTATCCGGATGATCCGAATTCTGATCGCCGATGACCATGCCATCGTTCGGAAAGGGTTGAAACAACTTCTGTTTGAAGAGTACCCCACCGCCGTCATCGAGGAAGCAGAAAATGCAGAACAGCTCGTCGTGGCGGCCATCCGTAATAAATGGGATGTGGTGATCTGTGATCTGAGCATGCCCGGTCGCAGCGGGTTGGATGCACTCCAGCAAATCAAACATTCTTCCCCCGGACTTCCTGTACTTATCATGAGCATGCACCCGGAAGATCAATATGCATTAAGGGTTTTAAAGGCCGGTGCATCCGGGTACCTGGGGAAAGAAACGATACATGACGATCTGATCAGGGCTATACAGACGGTCATGCTTGGGAAAAAATTCATCACGCCCGCGGTAGCCGAGAAACTGGCAGATGTTTTTAACAACGATACGGATAAACTTTCGCACGAAACACTTTCCAACAGGGAGTTTGATGTGTTCAAACTCCTTGCATCAGGCAAATCCGTTTCAGAAATCGCCTCCCGGCTTTCCCTCAGCGTGACGACCGTAAGCACCTATCGTTCACGTATACTTGAAAAAATGCAGATGCGTTCCAATGCAGAACTGACCCGCTATGCTATTGAAAAGGGGCTGATCTGAGACGGCTCTTTTTGTGTAGTACGAATTCTACTTTTATTACGTTTGCCTATCTACAATTTTCATTGCGTTTTGTTTCTACTTTGTAGGACGATTCACCTGATTTTCAGGAACAGGTTCAGGCTCGGATATAGGCTATTTAATCGGAATAAACTTTGTTTTTATGTTGAAGGTATTGATAGCTGATGATCATGAAATCGTCCGCCGCGGGATACGACAAATACTGGCAGAAGGTTTTTCTTTTGTACACATAGAAGAAGCGATCGACTGTCCCGACCTCGTGGAAAAAGCTACCAGCCGGAATTGGGATATTGTAGTGTCTGACCTGGCCATGCCCGGCGGTGGGGGGCTGGAAGCATTGAAACAGATCAAAGAAAGCCGTCCTTCACTACCGGTACTGATCCTGAGCATCTATCCCGA
>CAYSIU010000429.1:0-3000 GCA_964431095.1 uncultured Chitinophaga sp.
AGCCTTTCAGAAATGAGAGGGTTATTTATTTTGTCTTTATCAGGAAAGCGACTCCAGCCCGCGGCCCACAGCCCACAGCCAGTAGCTTGTAGCCTGCAGCCCACAGCCTGCAGCCCGCAGTTAGCAACAAATCTTTCTCTAACTTCCCTAAGCTATCTTCTTACCTGTGGGTGAGATGGCGAAGCATTACCGGGTCAGGTTTGATATTATTGTCCCCGGACACATTCAATAAGGGATATTCACCATAAAAATTCCTGAAAAAAAACATTCCAACCGATGTAAAAAACATTGCCGGGTTTACAGGTGTATTTAGTTTTCGCTCAAAAAGTGGAAACGGTAATCCTGGAAAGAATTCATCATCGCGGGAATGAAGTCTTAACACTGCGTTTTCCACCATTAAAGGAACTGATTGCACAAGTACGAATGCTGGAAGAAGCAAGATGGAGCCAGACTCATCGTTGCTGGTATATACCTTTTACCGTAAACGCCTACACGATGGTAGAACAGGTATTTAGAGGTATGGCCGTGATCATCAATGAAAGCGGGGGTTTACAAGATAATAGACATTTATCGGCTGATATTATTGTTTCAAAAAGGGAAATAGTCCCCTTACGCTCTGGTAAGAGCATTTCGGCTGAGAATAAGGAAGCGCTGGAAAAAATGTACAGGCATTTGATGTTGAAATCTTACAGTCCTTCCACGATAAAAACCTATATGGGAGAGATGCTTCAGTTCATGAGGACGCTTGGTCAATTTCCTTCAACTGCGCTCGATGCAAATCGCATCAGTGATTACCTGCTTTATTGTTATCAGTCGCTGGGTTTGATGGAAAACACGCTGCACAGCAGGATGAACGCTTTAAAATTCTATTATGAACAGGTGCTTGGGAGGGAGAAGTTCTTTTGGAACATACCCAGGCCTAAAAAACCTTTCCAGTTACCAAAAGTGTTGAGTGAAAGGGAACTGGAGCGTATGTTCCGGGCTGTGACCAACCTGAAGCATAAGGCGTTATTGTTTACGGCCTATAGTGCGGGTCTCAGGGTCAGCGAGGTAGTGGGATTAAAGTTATCGGATATCGATAGTGTGCGGATGCAGATATGTATTGAGCGATCCAAGGGGAAAAAGGATCGCTATATTGGGTTAAGCATATTGTTGCTGGATGTTTTACGAGCTTATTTGAAGTGGGTGGAACCTTCTCCGATACGTTATGTATTTGAGGGTGACAATCCGGGGCAGCCTTTTTCATCGAGGGCTGCCCAGTCAGTATTTCAGCGGGCGAGGCAGATGGCCGGGATCCGCAAATCGGTTAGTTTTCATTCATTGCGGCACAGTTTTGCTACTCATTTGCTGGAAAAGGGGGTGGATATCAGGTATATTAAGGACCTTTTGGGGCATTTTAGTATAAAAACCACTGAAAGATATCTGCATGTGAAGCGGGATGACCTCATCACGCTGGTAAATCCTCTTGATGAGTTGTTTAAGGGCAAGTCATGGAGATAAGACGATCTCATTGCAGCATATGCGCAATATCTATTGTGCATTAAGCTCTTTGTGATTATCAGCATATTACTTCAAATTCTTAATTTCGGACTATACATAAATACTAACGTTAGGCGCAATCATAATGAGATTTCTACTTGTCATAGTTTTCTGCTTAACTAGCACATTTAGCAGAGGCCAGAACCTATTAGACTCTATTTATACAGCTCAATTTCTTGCACTTAATAATTCATTGTATAAAGAAGCCCCATATGCAGGCGGGTTTGTAAAAGCACAACGAGATTTCCGAATTCAATACTTCCCTAAAGTGATTAAAGACTTATTGTTATCAAAGAAAATCTTACCAGACACATTATGGATTGTTGAAGAATTCAAGGACGATGGTTGTTTTACTTGTTCGAGTTACGATTCAAAAATTCTTTTTAAAGACAAATTATTCATAATAAGAAACAGAAAAACTCAAATATCAGCCGATACAATCTCATTTGACAAATTAAAAGATAGCTCAGATTTTAAGTTAGCGCATCACGAAATATTTGAAGTAAAAGAAAGAATCGCCAAAAATAAATCCTGGAATTCAGACGCTTTAAAATATGGACTTGACGGGTGCGCTGACGGTAATCATGTATTCCTTACATTAGTTTTGCCAACAGGGATAACTCAATCAGTATATGTTCGATGTTGGTATAATTGGGTTGGGAAAAAAATAGATTGACTGCGCCTAACAGCGGTTTGACGCTATGGCTGACCGGCCGTCAGCTTGCAAGAAAACTTAAGCTACCGGCCTGCATTTCTAAATATCGTAAATTCATCCTGGCCACAGCGCCAAGCCGTGGACGTTGTGTGCAATTTTACAAACCCTAGCCAATGAAGATTCAGAAAGGAGAAGTTTTCGCAATTCACACTAAAATAGGATTTGGTTTTCTGCAATTCATTGAGCCTGACAAACTCGGGGTTAAAATAATCCGGGTGCTGGAACCAATCAAACATGTAAATGAAATTTCCCAGGAAGAAATCGATTTGCCAGAGAGATATACAGTTCATTTTGTTGTAAAAGCCGCATTGCGCAGGAAACTTATTCAAAGAGCTGGTTTGTTTAAAATTCCAAGCACCTATATCTTACCTGTCAAAGCGAGAGAAATGCACAACGTAAGGGGAAAGTTTCTCGGATGGTTTATCATCGATAAAAAAACGCTCATACGAGAATTAAAACAGGAATTAAGCACCGAAGATTTGAAATTATCTCCTCATGGTCATCCCAATGATACGTTATTGAAAGAGTGGCTGGAAAATAATTGGCGACTTGAAAATTGGAAGTGAAACTGCACACAACATTGCATTGCCGCAATGGCTCCTTCAGGACTTCGCGGCTTGCCTGAGTAATTTAAGCCGCTCAGCCCACTAAATTTCCTTAACTTGACTAACGCCACTGCGGCAATGCGCTGACGTTGGCTGTTATTTTACAACAGCACTAAAAAATAAAATACCTTTAATGCTGCT
>CAYSIU010000430.1:0-2961 GCA_964431095.1 uncultured Chitinophaga sp.
AAACTCCATTTCTCGCCATCTCGGTGCCTTGGCCACAATGGCAGCACAAACGTCCGTGGCACTTTTGCTCCCCACCCGGCAAGTGATACAAAAATTCCTGACGAATTCCATGCATGGACTCGAAAAACGGTTACACAGCATTTATGAAGGTTTTATGCAATTGAAAAGCGAAGGATTGGCGGTGGATGCCATTGCTCCTGAAGCGGCTATCTATCTTACTATAAAGATCGATCTTGCCGGCAAAACAACTGCCGATGGATCACTCCTGCAAAACCAGGCTGATGTAACAGCTTATGTCCTGAATACGGCCCGGTTAGCCGTTGTGCCTTTTTATGCATTTGGAGCTGACAGAAGCTCTGCCTGGTACCGTCTCAGCGTGGGTACCTGTAAAAAAGAAGAGATCGGGGAAATGATCGGTAAGCTAAGGGAAGCACTGAAACAATTAACGTAATGAATGCTGAATAGTCAGCGGGTGCCTGGTTGATTTCAGCCTGCGCTATTGATTATTACCATACTACTGGTATTTCTTGTCGGCTACGGACCACTTCCCATTGACAATTCACGATCTAATTTTTGTTGATCAAAAACCGGAACGAACGCAGGTAAACGTGCCTGCTTTCCTTTAATAATTTTGAAGAGTGGGAATGGATCCGGTTGCGATCTACCAGTTCATGGGCCTTGCAGAATTGTTCCGGCGACTCAATGATATGTAGCAGCCGGTGCAGGTATTTCAGTTCCTTTTCCGATATGGATTCATTTTTCAACAGCACCAATATGTCCCGGTCGGAGCTGATCATGGCTGTTGTTTTGTTAGTACCCGCTCATTCCTTTGTGGCTGGGGCAGCCGCAATTCTTTCCCCCTTTCCCGTTACCGGAATAATAATTCTTGTTGCAGGCTGTAAATAACACAACCCCTATCAATAAAAGTACCAGGGTTATTTTGCTGAGCGATTTCATGTGTTTTAACGGGGAATTCCCCCGCGAAGAAAGTTCTAAATTAAAACTATTTTACAAACAAATTAGTATCTCGTAGAGCCAAAACAGCCAAAAATTAACATGAATCAGGTTTTACCGGAAAAAATTACAGGAAAACCCCGCATCCTGGTGGCTCCCCTCGACTGGGGCCTGGGACATGCTACCCGGTGCATCCCTGTGATCCGGGAGCTGCAGTCGCAGGGTGCTGATATATGGCTGGCAACCAGTGGTGCAGCACAGGAATTGCTGCAAGCAGAGTTTCCTTCGCTTCCTTTTCTTCGTTTACCCGGTTATCAGATCAATTATGCAAGGACCCGGACAGGTATGATATGGAAGATGATCGGACAAGGGCCTAAGATGCGAAGAGCCATTCAATACGAACGGGCATGGCTGGGAAAAAAAATAATCGAATATGGTTTTGATGCAGTGATCAGCGATAACCGCTATGGTCTTCACCATAAAAAGATCCCCTGCATTTTTATTACCCACCAGCTTACGATCAAAAGTCCCCTGGGCAAATGGACAGAAAAAGTTCTGCAGAAAAAAAATTATCAATATATCCATCGCTTTACCGGCTGCTGGGTGCCCGACCGCGAATATGAAAATAACCTGGCAGGAGAACTTTCTCATCCATTACAGCGACCGGTTATACCTTTACGATATATCGGGCCGCTTTCCCGCTTCAAAAAAAAAGAAATGCCGGAGAAGACGGGTCATCTCCTGTTCCTCCTTTCCGGTCCTGAACCTCAACGAAGTATACTCGAGAATAAAATCATTGCAGAGATCAGTCACTATAATGGCACGGCCACCCTGGTAAGAGGTTTGCCCGGGAGCAGGTCCCTGATCCCTTCCACCAATATGCTGAAATTCTATAACCATCTTCCCGCGGATGACCTGAATATTCTTATGCAGGAAGCCGAATATATCATCAGCAGGAGCGGCTATAGCACGATAATGGATGCGATGTTGTTACAGAAGAAAACCATTATGATCCCCACACCGGGACAAACAGAGCAGGAGTACCTGGCACATCATATGATGAAAAATCAATGGGCCTTTTGTATAAAACAAAAAGATTTCTCACTGGCTGTGGCGCTGGAGAAAGCGAAACATTTTTATTACCGTTTACCTGTTTTGGCGGCAGAAAATAAATTAGAGCAGGTAATACGGGAGTTGATCTCTTCCCTGCCATGAACCCGGTTATTGTTGTGCAGCCTTGGGATAATCAAAAAACCAGAAGTCCCTTTTGGCCTTTCTGAAATCTTTCCAGGAATCACATTCTGCCCTGACGGCAAACACACCACAGGTAGGAATATTATCAACCCTTGTATCCGTCAGCAGGTTGGCGAAATCGGTCAGCCCGTTGTTATGGGAGAACAGGGCGATCGTGTTGAATTTATTATCCATATCCGATACCACATCAAAAAAGGAGGCGGGTTCCGCCAGGTAAAGTTCCTCCCTTAAAATGATCCTCTCTTTTTTCCTCCTGAATTCTGCGGCAAATATTTTCGCGGTCTTGGCTGCCCGTTTGGCAGGGCTCGTAATAAACGCGTCGATCTTGATCTTCTTATCCAGTAACCGATGTGCCATTACCGGTGCATCTCTTTTGCCTCTTTCATTGAGGGGCCGGTCGTAATCCGCCAGCCCGGGGTCACCCCAGTCGCTCTTGGCATGACGAACCAAAATAAGGGCCTTCAAAATTGTTTGTTTGCTTTAAAATTACAAATAACAAATCTCAAATTCCAAATAATAAAAATCAGGAAACCGGTAAAATAATTGGAAGGCCGTCACCCATGATGAAATATCCAGGATTTAATATCCTCTCACATTCTTTCCTTCCATATAATTCATGAAGGCCTTATTGACCACTTTATTGCCACCGGGTGTGGGATAATTACCGGTGAAATACCAGTCGCCCAGGTTATTGGTGCAGGACCGGTGCAGGTCTTCGATGCTTTGGAAGATGACGTCGATCGGGATGTCAAC
>CAYSIU010000431.1:0-2961 GCA_964431095.1 uncultured Chitinophaga sp.
TCTCAATGGTCCCCAGTATCTACTACCGGTATAAGCAGAATGGGTTTACCACGGTGCTGATCGGTTTAAATGATTCCGTCCTGTTATCCACACAGCAGAACCTGTCCAATGATCAATCAGCGGGGCTGGAATTGATCTTTTCGGCCAGACCGGTCAAATGGATCACGGCAAACCTTAGTTCCAATTTCTTTTACAACAAAATCAATGCTTCGAACCTGGGGTACAGCCAAACAAAAGCTATCATTTCCATGAGCACTAATTTTAATTCCACCGTTTCAGTCAGCAAAACAACCCTGTTGCAGCTGAGCTGTAATTACAGGTCGGCCCGTTTGACGCCCCAGGGGAGATTTTTTGGCAGTTTTGTTCTGAATGCGGGTATGCGCCAGGACTTTTTCAAAAAGAAACTATCTCTGACATTGACGGCATCCGATATTCTGAAAACGCTACGGCAGAAAACTGAATTAAAGTCGTCCTATTTGAATCAGCTTGCTATTGGCCGAAGAGATGCGCGCATCATGTATCTCGGCCTGAGCTACCGGTTCGGGAAAACGATCAAAAAACAAAGTGAAGAAAAATTGCAGTTTGACAATAATCTTTGATAAACGAAACAATTATTTTTTTAATTCTTAAAATACTAAACATGAAAAAAACAGTCATCTTTTTCGCATTATTTCTTGCGATCTGCCCGCTTGTGGATCTAAAAGCTCAAAAAGATTTTCATATCATCAGCACGTTCCACATCCAAAGCCCCGGTGGCTGGGATTATATCGCCGCCGGTCCCGGCAATGGCCGTCTGTATGTATCCCATGGCACCCAGGTCAATATCCTTGACATCAAAACAGGCGATTCGATCGGTGTGATTGAAAACACCACGGGCGTTCATGGCATTGCTTTTGACAAGGAGCATAATAAAGGGTTCACCAGTAACGGGAGGTTGAACACCGTTACCGTATTTGACCTGAAGACCAATGCGGTGCTGGGACAGGTTCCCGCAGGCCAGAACCCCGATGCCATCATGTATGATGCTTATTCCAAAAAAATTATCACCTGCAATGGCCGGAGTAAAAACCTGAGCATCATCGACCCCATTGAAAATAAATTACTGGACAGTATTGACGTGGGCGGTAAACCCGAAACGGCTGTCTCTAACGGGACGGGCACCATCTATGTGAATATCGAGGACAAAAATGAGATCGTGGTGGTCAATCTACAGACCCATAAAGTGGATGCTCATTGGCCACTGGCGCCTGCGCAGGAGCCCACGGGTCTTTGCTTTGACAAAACCACGAACCGCTTATTCGCAGGGTGCGGGAATAAACTCCTGGCTATTCTCAACGCTTCGGATGGTAAAGTGATCCAAACCTTCCCCATTGGTGACGGATGTGACGGGGTAGCTTTCGATCTGGGTACAAAAAATATCTTCACTTCCAATGGCGATGGAACCATCTCTGTGATTCATGAAAAATCAGCGGATAATTTTGAAGCCGTCGCCACAGTTCCCACGAAAAGAGGCGCCAGGACGATCACCGTCGACCCGCAGACCCATTTGCTGTATTTGCCTACCGCCGAGTTTGAACCCATGAATCCCAATCAAAAAACAAGGCCGAAGATGATCCCGGGCACTTTCCAGGTATTGGTCGTGGGTCAGTAAGCCCGGTTGGCATGACTAAAAAATAAGAAATGAAAAAGAGTCTCAGCATATTTGTTCTCCTGCAAATCGCTGTCGTTTCTTTTCCGCAAAAGAATACGCTTGATTTTTTTATCACCCAGGCATTAACGAACAGCCCCCTGCTGAAAGATTACCAGGGCCAGATCCTTTCTTTTTCAATCGACAGCCAGATCCTCCGAGCCATGTGGAGACCCCAGGTAAACGGTGTCAGTAATAACAGCTATTTCCCGGTGATCAATGGCTGGGGATATGACAATGCGATTACTAACGGGGCACAGATATTTAATGTCGTTGCTGTCAGTAAAACCCTACCCAGCAATAAAAGCATCGCCACGTTGCTTTCCAACCTACAGCTGCAAAGCCTGGCCCTATCAAACAGCATAAAGATATCTGAGCAGGACCTTAAAAAGGTTATCACCGATCAGTATATCACGGTATATGGCGGGCAGTTGCAGCTGGAGTTTAACGGCACGATCAACAAACTGCTGAGCAGAGAGGACAGTATGTTAAAGAAGCTGACACAGAATAATGTTTATAAACAGTCCGACTACCTGGCTTTTGTGGTAACGCGACAACAGCAGTTATTGAACAGTTCGCAACTGGAAATTCAATATACACTTGATTATACAACGTTGAATTTCCTGGCAGGGATCGTTGACACGGCGATCAACCGGCTGCAGGATCCCCGCTTGAGTCAGGGGGGGCAGGTTGAATTGTCCAATTCTGTGTTCTACCGACAGTTCATTTTGGACAGCCTGAAACTAGTGAACGACAAGGCCCTGATTGATGTGAACTACCGGCCAAAGATCAACGCTTATGCAGACGCAGGTTATAATTCCTCCCTGGCCACGATGCCCTATAAAAATTTTGGCGTTAGCGTGGGACTGAACTTAAGTATCCCGCTTTATGACGGAAGGCAACGGAAAATGCAATACGCCAAAATCGATATCCAGGAAAAAACCAGGATCGGCAAAAGGGACTTTTTTGTCCAGCAGCGGCAGCAGCAGTTGCTGCAATTATTACAGCAGCTGCATTCCACGGACCGGTTGGCAGCGCAACTGGATCAGCAGATCAGGTACACAGAGACCCTGATCACGGTGAATGAAAAATTGCTTGCCACCGGTGATGTCCGGCTGGTTGATTTTATCCTGGCACTGAGCAATTATTACAATGCACGGAACCTGCTGACGCAAAATTATATCAGCCGTTTAAAGATCATCAACCAACTCAATTATTGGGTCCGATAAAAATTTTATATGAAAAAACTCAGCTTATTGCTTTTGCTTTTTTCT
>CAYSIU010000432.1:0-2933 GCA_964431095.1 uncultured Chitinophaga sp.
TCAAAGTGGCTTTGCCCGGAAAATTCTTCAGATTCCTTTCTACAAAACTGACCATCTCCTTAGTGATATCTTTTGGATGCGCCTCGATCGTTACCTGCCTTGTCATATTTCTTTTCATAGTCTCGGCAAGCGAAACAGCCGTTACTTTGAATTCGAACTCTTCCCTGTTATACCGCGGTTTGAAATAGCCGGTGATAAAAACCGTGCTGCCCTGTTGTAAAAAAGGAGTATGTCGCAGGTAATCTTCACTGAAGAGAAGGATGTCCGTTTTTCCCGAATAATCTTCAAGAATGAAATTGCCGTATTTATTCCCGCTGCGGGCGATTTTGTGTTGTGCTTCCGCCACGAGCCCGATTAACCGGAACGGGCGTCCCGGGTTGGCCTGCATCCGGATGCCTTCTCTGAATTCATTGTAGTCAGCGACAGGAGTAACGCCATAATGCTTCATCTCGAAGCGGTAATGATCGAGCGGATGGCCGCTCAGGAACATACCGGTCACTTCTTTCTCATGCTCCAATTGCACCGTCAACGGCCAGTGTTCACATTCGGGAAGCCGCGGTGGAGGTATTTCCATGGTCACCGGCAGATCGCCAAACAAAGTATTGGCCGTACTGGCATTTTGCGTGGTGATGATCTGCCCGTACCGGATCACCCGTTCAAGGCCATTGGCATTTTCATCCTGGGGTTTATGAAAGTATTGGGCCCGGTGAAACTCTTTAAAGCAGTCAAAAGCGCCAGCATAGGCCAGGTTTTCCAGCGTTTTCTTGTTTACAGACCGGTGATTGATCCGTTTGATGAAATCGAAGATGCTGGTAAATGAATCTTTTTTTTGCCGTTCACTGATGATGCTCTCCACCGCCGCTTCACCCACTCCTTTCAAGCCCCCGAGACCGAAACGGATCTCGCCTTTTTTATTCACGGCAAATCCTTTCAATGATTCATTCAGATCGGGTCCGAGTACTTTTATCCCCATCCTTTTGCATTCCTCCATAAAGAAAGTGATCTTGTCAATGCTGCCGGCATTGTTCAGCACGGCCGACATATACTCCGCGGGATAATGTGTTTTCAGGTAAGCGGTCTGGTAAGCGACATACGCATAACAGGTAGAATGGGATTTGGTGAAAGCATATTGTGCAAAGGCTTCCCAGTCCGTCCATATCTTTTCCAGTTTTTCCGGGGGGAATAATCTTTCCGTGGCGCCTGCCATGAATTGTGCCTTCATTTTATCGAGCACCGACTTTTGTTTTTTACCGATTGCTTTCCGGAGTACATCCGCGTCTCCTTTGCTGAAACCCGCCAGTTGCTGCGCCAATAACATCACCTGTTCCTGGTACACCGTAATACCATAGGTCTCTTTGAGATATTCCTCCATTTCAGGAAGATCATAGGTGATTGCTTCCCGTCCATGTTTGCGGTCAATGAAATTCGGGATATAAGCCAGGGGACCGGGACGATACAGGGCATTCATGGCGATCAGGTCGCCGAATTTATCCGGTTTCAGTTCCCGCAGGTATTTCTGCATGCCCGGGCTTTCGAACTGGAACGTGCCGATCGTGGCGCCATGCTGGTATAATTCAAATGTCTTTTTATCATCGAGGGGAATCGTATCAATATTGATCTCAACTCCAAGATTCTCTTTGATGAGTTCAAGGGCATTTTTTATAATGGTAAGGGTCTTCAACCCTAAAAAATCCATTTTGATCACGCCGGCTTCTTCGATGACATTCCCTTCAATTTGCGTGACCCAGAGGCTGGAATCTTTTGCCGTAGCCACAGGGATCAGTTCAGTAAGATCTTTTGGAGCAATGATGATACCTGCTGCATGGATGCCCGTATTGCGCACCGAACCTTCTAATCGTTCGGCTTCGTGCAATACCTTGCCGGCCAGTGTCGTTTCCTGTTTATAGATATCGCGTAATTTTTTCACATTTTCCAGGTCATCGTTGCTTAGGCCTTCGCGTTCATCCAGCGATCTTTCATTTTTTCCGCCGTCCACATCTGCCCCGGTATCCTTCACTTTCATAGGAGCGTGCAGTACTCTTCTCAATTCGATTCCCGGTCGTTCGGGCACCAGTTTGGCAAGTGCGTTGGATTCCGGCAAAGGGAGGTCCATCACCCGTGCCACATCCTTGATGCTCATCTTGGCAGCCATGGTGCCATAGGTGATGATCTGGGCAACCTGGTTCTTGCCGTATTTCTCCACCACGTAATCAATTACTTTTTGACGGCCTTCATCGTCAAAGTCGGTATCAATGTCCGGCATGGATTTCCGGTCGGGGTTCAGGAACCGCTCAAACAGCAGATTGTATTTGATCGGATCAATATTGGTGATTTCAAGGCAATAAGCCACCACGCTGCCAGGAGCCGAGCCACGGCCCGGACCGATATAAACGCCTTTATCACGACCGGCCTTCACAAAATCACTTACGATCAGGAAGTACCCGGCAAAGCCCATCGTTTTAATAGTGAATAACTCAAATTCGATTCGTTCCCTCAGCTCATCGGTCATTTCGGTATATCGCCCGGCTGCTCCTTCATAGGTCAGGTGTTTCAGGTACTCCCATTGGTTTAATGCTTCCGCACTGATGATATTTTTTCCTACGGTTTCTTCTTTGCTGTGTATCTGGAAACGTTTGTCAATGGGAAAATTAGGGAGGAGGATATCACGCGTAAGATGCAATAGTTCTACTTTATCAATAATGTCATTTGTATTGTCAATTGCTTCGGGCAGATCATGGAAGACTTTGATCATTTCTTCCGTTGTCTTGAAGTAGAACTGGTCGTTGGGAAAGGCAAACCGCTTGTCCTTCACATGCACATCGTCATCAGTGAATTCACGCAGGGCGGGGGTAGACAGTTTTTCACCGGTATTAATGCAAAGCAGGATGTCATGGGCATTGAAATCGTCCTGCTCTACGTAACGGCAACCATTG
>CAYSIU010000433.1:0-2930 GCA_964431095.1 uncultured Chitinophaga sp.
GGGTACATTTTCTTATTGAATTCTCAAATAAAACAAACCAGGATTTTGAATCGGGAAAGAAAAAAAATGTAGATTTGACCCTTTATTCATCGTAAAATATCTATGATTATGAGCAAGTATTTTTTCTTAATGATTTTGCAGGCGTTCTTTTTTTCATCAGTTCTCCATGCACAAAAAACTGCTTCGGATACCAATCCGGCTGGTGCTGTTGCCGATTTACCTAAAATGTCAGGGAAAACAACAAAACCAACGGAAAATAAAGATGATACCATTGCTTTGTCGGGTATGGGGGGGTTGACTTTTGTGGTCTCTAATATTGCCGATGGTACCTACAATACATACAAGCACTCCCAGCGGATCCTTCTTCCGCTTGTAACCTCTGTGAATGGTCCGAAGTTTCAGCTGGTATTTTATGGCGAAAATGACAATATCCCGTATGCCGTGGCATTAGATGGGGATGTGGTGGATATTTATTACCCGATGGTAATGTTTGCGGATATTAAACAAAAATTGGAACAATCGCTTGCACAGAAGAAAAAGATCCAGTTGAGAATAGTCCAGAGAAAAGATGGTTTCAGGGAAGGAGCGATTATTTTTTAAAGAGCTGAAGATTTGGCTTTTGCCGTGACCTGAAGGGTATGAAAAATACAGCGAGGATCCTAAAGGGGTCCTCATGGTACGTCATATTATCAATTTACGGGAGAATTGATAACAGTTGAAGGGCATCAAAATCATAGATTTGGCTGTTTCAAAAACATATATAAATTTGTAAGTTCTGGGCCAGATAAACTACTTCTATAACTGCTAAAAACTACTACAGTGGCTTACGAGAATAATGAAAAGAAAGCGGAAAGTATTTACAGCAAACGCATCCGGGCCGGTAAAAGACGAACTTATTTTTTTGATGTACGGACTACCCGGGGCAACGATTACTACCTGACTATTACGGAAAGCCGTAAGCGATTTGATGATAACGGGTATGAACGTGTCAAAATATTCTTCTACAAAGAAGATTTCAACAAATTCATAAAGGCGCTGGGGGAAGCGGTTGATTATGTCAAGACCGAGCTAATGCCCGATTTTAATTTCGATGCATTCAACCACGATGAAAATCCAGAGGATAATAATTTGCCCGTCAGTACTAATAGCGAGGCAACAAATGCCCCTGGAACGAATCAAAAAAGTGAAGTTGTAGCCGAGCCTGCTCCCATTGTTGAACCAAGCACCCAGGAAAACAACAATAATATTGAAGTAGATAAGTGGTAATCAATGTTTTGCTAAACCAGCAAAGACATTGGATAGCCACAAGGAGGCTTACACTTATTTCAATTCTTGCAAAAAATAGTTTTTCACATCCAGTGATTAGATTTATAATGCCTTAGATAATGTTTTTTTGGGAATATTCTAACAAACCTATATCTTACGTCCGATTCCCAAATTGACTGACGGATCTTTATTTTCACTCTAAATCCATTTAATTATGCAACCAAAATTTACGCTAAAAAAAGTGGGATTTTTTTTCAAGCTGCCCTCGCTTCTTTTGATTTTACTCAGCCTGTCTGCAGGTAAGGTAAATGCTCAGTGTAGCTGGACCGCATCTACTGTGTTTCCGATTCCAATCATGGACCAGGGAGTAGTAACCGTCGGCAGTAATCTTTATAGTTTTGCCGGTGTGAGCAATGGTGCGGTTATTGCCAACTCCTATAGATTTGATGGTACGACATGGACCGCCATTGCCCCTACTCCGCAAGGCCTCGAATATCCGGCTGCAGTGACCGATGGAACCAATGTTTACCTCCTGGGGGGCGCTTCAACTGTAGGTACGCCCTTAACCACTCTTTACCGGTATAATGTCGCAGCAAACACTTATACAACTTTGGCCTCTTTTACAACCGGGATATGGAATACGGCTGCAGTATATTTAAACGGAAAAATTTACAAAATTGCAGGAACGGGCCCGGGAACAGGTTCCAGTACAGTAGTGGAGATATATGATGTGGCCAGCAATACCTGGTCTCTCGGGGCAGCCTATCCAACAGCTGCTAGTTTTGTAAGTATTTACACAAACGGAACTTTTATCTATACAGCAGGCGGAATTAATGCCGGCACCGGAGTTGCGTTAACCAAAGCGTATCGCTACGATCCGGTTACTAATACCTGGGATGACCCATCGGTGGCCGACTTGCCGGTTGACCGTTGGGGAGCTGCTAATAGTTTTTATTTTAATAGTTTCGTTATGGCCGGAGGGTATGTAGCAGGTGCTATTTCTCCGACCGCTATAGCCTGGAGTCCCGGAACCAATACATGGTTTGCAATGCCGGATATGCTGGGTCTTCGTTCCCGATTTAACGGGGCAATTTTGGGGGGAGCGTTCTATGCTCTCGGCGGGCGCAATGCCGGTAATTTTATTGGTACTCCCGATAACCAACGACTCTTTTGCGCACCTTGTGTGAGCATCAGCAGCATTACAATTCCTGCCGTTACAAATACTGAATGTTCGGCTTCTGTTACAATTACCTCTAATGTACAACCAGGTAATGCCAGTGTACAAAGTTATTCGTGGGAATACAGGGTTAATCCTTCTATGCCATGGCTAACTGCAGGCAATGGTGGTTTGGGCGGGGTGATCAGCGGTGCCACTACGGCTAATCTTACCCTGGTCAGCGTGCCCTCTTCACTGAACGGCTACCAGTTCCGCTCAGTCGTAACGCCGCCGCTTTCCTGTGGATTTGGGGTGGACTTCAGTAACGCAACCACCTTAAATGTAGGTCCGCTGGTAGCAAGGGTAACTCCTGCTTCCGCCGCGATATGCCTGGGGGATATAGTACAATTATCACTGCCAAGCCCGGCATCTACATTCAGTTCAGGACCCATCAATATTCCTGTACCTGATTTCAACCCCGTAGCCACAACAACTTCATTAACCGTGA
>CAYSIU010000434.1:0-2918 GCA_964431095.1 uncultured Chitinophaga sp.
CACCAAAATTGGATGTATTGAAGAAGTGGCTTACCGGAATGGTTTTATCAGCAAAGAACAGTTGCTGCAACTGGCCAATGAACTGGCTAAAAGCGGGTATGGAGAGTACCTGAAAAGAGTGGTCAACCAGTAACCCTACAGAATACATTATCCAAAGGCAAAGGGATTTCCCACCCGGATTTAAAAAAATGACACGGAAGGCATTTTTGAAGAAAAATAATCCAAGGGCTCTTTTTTTCCTGGTTTGCAAACTCCTGAGTTTATAAATTAAAATAGTAAAAGACAAATCATTGATTCGGTTTGCCACGGGGCATAGTGGGGGGAAGCTATCCGATGAAGAAAATTTATAAAAAAATGGCATCTCTGTTGCTGAGGGCGCATCATTACATCCAGCGGCGTATAGATATAAAATATAGCATTCCCCCACGGAAGCTGACATATACTTGCTCTCCTGATCTTGCCAAAATCTTTCACTTCAACGGTAATTTCGTTGTCGGCGGTGCAAGTCAGTTGATTACTGATATTATAGAAAGAACTTCCCATAAATACATTCATCATGTATTTGTGCCAACGCTGCCTGATCCGGCGCCTTATCAGCCTTTACCTGCGTCTTCTTACCCATTGTCGCAAATGACTGAATTGTATGAACGATTGAAGGCAGAAAAACCTGTACTCGTTCATATTCATTACTGGGTCCGCCCTATGCATCGCTATTATGATTTTAGTTTATGGTATAAGTGTGTATTCAATATTTGTGAAGAACTGGATTTACGGATCATACAAAATATTGATGTGCCAACACATCCGTATTCCAGTAAGAATATTGTGCACAATGTATTCGTCAGTCATTATGTAAGAGATGGTTTCAATAATTCCAGTATTTCTTCATCGGTAATCTATCCGGGTTCTGATCTTGTCCATTTCTCTTCCAATGGGAATGGGCTATTGCCGGAAAACAGTTTTGGCATGGTTTACCGGTTCGACAGGGATAAACTCAATGAGGAAGCAATAGAGATCTTTATCATGGCGGTTAAAAAAAAGCCAACGCTGATTTGTTATCTGATAGGCGGGGGATATTACCTGTCGTATTATAAAAAAAGGGTCAGGGAAGAAAATCTGGAAAGGAATTTTGTTTTTACCGGATTTGTCAGTTATGATTCTTTACCCACCTGGTACAGGAAATTGGGTTTAATTGTAGCTCCCGTCCACGATGAAAGCTTCGGCCAGGTAACACCCTTTGCGATGAGTATGGGCTTGCCTGTCGTTGGATACGATACGGGTGCAATGAGTGAGATTCTTGGTTCGGGAAAATCACTGGTGCCATACGGTGATAAAAATGCACTGGCTGATCTCATTATCGCATCGATGGAAAATCTGCAGGTAAGAAAACAAACGGGTTTTGAGAATCAACAACGGGCAAAACAATATTTTTCTGTTGAAAAGATGATCGGGGAGTATGAAAATTTATATAACCGGTATTTGTCGTGAATCGTACTTGCGTTATTTAAATGATAAGAAGGGAGTATGCAAACCAATTGTATCATAAAGGCAGAGCAACTGGGTAAAAAATACACCCTCCACCATGGCGGAAACAGATACTATTCCTCCCTCCGCGAGACGATTACCGACGCGACAAAGAATTTAATCAACGGAAAACCTTCAGCAACCGGACAGGAGGAATTCTGGGCCTTAAAGAATCTGAATTTTGAAATAGACAAAGGGGAAACAGTCGGTATCATCGGCAGGAATGGGGCAGGTAAAAGCACCCTGCTGAAAATCTTAAGCAGGATCACTGAACCCACCGAAGGATGCATACGTACAAAGGGACAGGTAGCCTCCTTACTGGAAGTGGGCACAGGGTTTCATCAGGAACTAACAGGGAGGGAAAATATCTTTCTGAACGGGGCTATACTTGGCATGAGCAAAAACGAAATCCGTCAAAAGTTTGATGAGATAGTAGATTTTTCAGGGGTGGAAAAATTTCTTGATACGCCTGTTAAACATTATAGCAGCGGGATGAATGTCAGGCTTGCTTTTGCAGTAGCGGCGCACCTGGAACCCGAGATACTTGTCGTAGATGAAGTGCTGGCCGTGGGAGACGGTGAATTCCAGAAAAAATGTCTGGGGAAAATGGGGGAGGTCAGCAGGCAGGCAGGCAGGACCGTGCTTTTTGTGAGTCATGACCTGGGCAGTATCAGCCAGCTTTGTCATAAAACCCTGTTGCTGAATAACGGTCAACTGATCAGTTTCGATCGGACCGAAAAAGTCATCAGGGAATATCTCAGGCTGCAGCAACAGGGTATGGGTTACGAAGCGCAACCCGCCGATAAGAGGAAATATATCAGGCAAATGAGATTACAGACACAAGGAGGAGTGGAATGTTATTCCTATTCGCATGATGAACCGATCATTATCCATTTCAATATTGTGATTGACGAATGGATACCCGGGTTGTTTCTGGCATTTGCTATTCAAAACCGGTACAATAAAAGAATAGCATTGGATTACCTGGAGATCCGGAAAGAGCATATCGGAAATAACAATGAAATAAACCTGACCGTTACATTACCTGCAGGTTTCCTGACGCCGGGTTCGTTTTCCTGGGATGCCTCTCTTATATCCCCGAATATTGAAACCTATGATTCGCCCTTTGGGATATGTTCTTTTGAGATTATTGATAACAATTCACGCATCACCCGGTTCTCTACGGCCGATTATGGCGATGTATTCCTGACAACCACCCACACCTTCCATTCCTGATTTACTGATGAAGGAGATAGCGTCCCTTTATATTGAATTGCTCAAGAATGCCATACTGGATTTGCAACATTACCGGCAGGAAGAGTACAAGCCCGCGATTACAGGGAAAAAAATTAATTTTTTTGTCAGGCCTCTGATGCGCCTGTTTTCAAAAATGG
>CAYSIU010000435.1:0-2909 GCA_964431095.1 uncultured Chitinophaga sp.
CCCGGAGCGGTTTTGCCATTACCGGAAAGATCAACCGGCAGGATTTTGGGATCAGTTTTGGCAGTGTACCCGAAGCCGGGGGTCTGTTATTGGGAGATGAGGTGAAAATATTTGCCAATGTTGAGTTGGTGAAACAGGTACAGGTGCAGGCGGCTTAATACATTATCATACCGTAGGTGTCTTGAAGTTCCAGGATGAAAAATCCCCTTCACAACAGAAGGGGATTCCTGATCAGTCGAATTTTATAGTAATGTTTATTTGCCCATGTTGGTGGCGGCATCCGTCAGCTCTTTGGAGCACATGATGATCCAATCTGTCCATGCTTTTGCTTCATCGGGTTTGGAAGCCAGTTTGAGTCCTACGCTGGTTGCCCTTGTACCCCAGTCCTGCATGTTCTTGGTAAGATCGGCCAGCTTAGTGGGGTCTTTGATCCCTGCTTTGTATTGCTCTATAAAAGCGGCATAGTCGTTCGCAAATTTTTGCACTTCAGGATCGGAAAACTTGGGAACACCGTTCATGTTGCTCGTGGTGTTCTGGTCATTCGTGGTTGTGGTAGTGGTAGCCGTGCTATCTTTCCCGGTGGTTTTCTCTTCTTTCTTTTTATTGTTGCAGGCAACCATGACGCCCACCAGCGCCAGAACAGCAAATACTTTTTTCATTTTTTTTGGTTTTTGGTTTGATAAATGAGGTCACAAACGTAGGTCTTTTTTCGAAAATAAGAAACCTTTTTTAACAGCCGTTTACCCACAGCTCCTAACAGGTACACGGGGCTATTTTTTCGCTACTATGTTACAGTTTGCTCCCACCGGGAAAAGGTATTTATTCATGACCATCCGGCGATCAATTTTTCAGTGATTTCTTTTACCAGCACCCTGGCTGTCAGTGGATCCGGGGAACAATTTAGCCTGCATCATCTCTCTAACTCATTAAGAATCCGCGTCGGGCACGGGAACCAGTCTATGGCTTATTGAAGAAAAGTTGTAAGGAGTAGGCGGGAGGCAATTAAGATTCCTTTCCATGACAATGTTTATACTTCTTCCTGCTCCCACAGGGACAAGGATCATTCCGCCCGATCTTGGGGCCCACACTTACAGGTACCAGCTTGTCTTTTTCATTGGCGGCATAATCCTCGCCTTTGTCAATAATATCCTCCTGATTGGCCTTCATCCTGCTCATATCGGTCATTTGCTGGCGACACTCCCGTAATGGAGCCTCTTGCTGAATAGGTATGGAGGAGTGACAAAGGAATGAAACGATATCCTTGTTCACTTCCGCATTCATATTCCGGAAGAGATTGTAGGCTTCCACCTTGTAAATGACCAACGGGTCCTTCTGCTCCAGGTAAGCGGTTTGCACACTTTGCTTCAGGTCGTCCATGGCACGGAGGTGCTCCTTCCATGCATCGTCGATCACAGCCAGTGTAATGGTTTTTTCCAGGGCATTTGTAAGTTCAAGACCTACGGTGCTGACTGTTTTATCGAGATTCGTCAGTACATTCAATCCTTTGCGGCCGTCGGTGAAAGGCACGACCACATTCTCAATATGACTGCCCTGGGTGAGCCGGATATTTTTGAAGACGGGAATTGCCTGCTTCTGTAGCCCCTCCTTATGCGCGCTGTATTTTTCCGTGGTTTCCGCATACAACTGGTCGATCAATATACCTGCATCTCCTTTTTTGAATTCTTCTTCATCGATCTTTGTATCCTGCCCAAAGTTGACAATGCACGCCAGCTTGAACCCTTCATAATCTTCCTGTTCTTTGAATGAATCCACCAATCCTTCTGCCAAAGTGGAAAAAGAAGTATCAATATCCAACGCCAGGCGTTCCCCGAATAAAGCATGATTACGTTTGTCGTAAACCACGTTCCGCTGTTTGTTCATTACGTCATCATATTCCAATAATCTTTTGCGGATACCAAAATTGTTCTCTTCCACCTTCTTTTGCGCCCGCTGAATGCTGTTGCTGATCATACTGTGCTGGATGACATCTCCCTCTTTATACCCGAGTTTGTCCATCAATGAAGCAATCCTTTCGCTTCCGAACATACGCATCAGATCGTCTTCCAATGATACATAGAACTGCGAAGTTCCAGGGTCACCCTGGCGCCCCGAACGGCCCCGCAACTGTCTGTCCACCCGCCGGCTTTCATGTCTTTCTGTACCAATGATGGCTAAACCACCCGCCTCTTTCACACCGGGACCTAATTTGATATCCGTACCACGACCCGCCATGTTCGTAGCAATCGTAACCGCACCGGGCAGTCCGGCTTCAGCGACGATGACCGCTTCCTTGGCGTGCTGTTTTGCGTTCAATACATTGTGCGGGATCTTTTTTTGCTGTAACATCCGGCTCAGCAATTCACTTACTTCCACAGAAGTGGTACCCACCAGCGAGGGACGGCCTGCATTACGAAGGGCTTCTATTTCATCAATTACGGCTTTATATTTTTCCCTTTTTGTTTTATACACAAGATCATTATTGTCTTTGCGGATCATCGGCACATGGGTGGGAATGGAAACCACGTCGAGTTTATAAATACTCCAGAGTTCGGCAGCTTCTGTTTCGGCGGTACCCGTCATTCCCGCCAGCTTATGATACATGCGGAAATAATTCTGCAGGGTGATGGTGGCATAGGTCTGCGTGGCGGCTTCGATCTTTACATTCTCTTTGGCTTCAATGGCCTGGTGCAAACCATCCGAATAGCGCCGGCCCTCAAGAATACGGCCGGTTTGCTCATCTACGATCTTAATGGCCCCATCCATCACTACATACTCCACATCTTTATCGAACAGGGCATATGCCTTTAATAATTGCTGTACTGTATGAATGCGATCGGCTTTCTGCGCATAATCATTCAGGATAACTTCTTTCTGCTGCAGTCTTTCATCGGTTGGCAGGTTGCTCTTTT
>CAYSIU010000436.1:0-2900 GCA_964431095.1 uncultured Chitinophaga sp.
AATCTTTATCACACAGGCTCTCCTTCCTAAACCCATAATAATCCGGCCATGACGAGTATGGCCATTTACTTAAATCTTTTGTAATCCCGGCTTCAATAGGATTATTATGAATGTAAAAAAAGCAATTCAATAAATAACTATGAGTGTTATAGCTATTTGATGACAGGTTTATATCCGTCAGGCATTTCGATTTGGTCTTTTTTGTAAATAAATTACCAACGGTTTTGTTTTGAATATTTATCGCTTGCGTGTAAGAGCTCAATGTTTCTCCGATGGCTTTTGATAACAGTTGAAGATGGGCCAAACGGCTTTTCAATATTATGTAATCGCATCCTTCATCTTTTGCTTGGATCATAAAGTGAAAATGATTTGGCATCAGGCAATAACAAAACAGGTGGCAATAGTCCAGCCATTCATTCTCAACTTTTTTCAAAAGAAATAAATAGTTTTTAGGCAGGAAAAAGATTTTTACCCGGTTATTTCCCCTGTTGTAAACATGATAGATCTCGCCCGGTTCGAAATGCATACTGGTCTTTTTAAGACCAAACTTCCGGGGTTTATGCGTAATAAGAATGGTGTTTTACCCTTAAGAAATGTTTTTTTCCGGCTTAAGAGAGTCTGGTCGCTTACAGCGACCTGACCCACCTCGCGACCTGACTCTAGCGACCAGGCTCAGACGACCTGACCCTTTAGTTCACCTCAATCTCATCAACAAACAACCACGCTTTATTGCCCGCACCAGGATTCCCTTCAGGGATCGTGCCCCAGTTCTTTATCAGCACCCTGATAAACCATACAAATGTGGCTTTGAACGGTAAGATCAGCGTGCCCTTACCAGTGCCACTCGGACTCTCTATAAAATCATCGGTCAATTTCAGCGAATACCAATTCTTGTTATCTCCTGAACCCCATACTTCCACGCTTTGAGGCCGCCAGATCCAGCTCGAAGGACGATGCAGGCAGTCGATCATGATAAAACTGATCTGTTTCCAGCCACCCAGGTCGATCATAGCATCACAATCGGTGCCATTGAAACCCAGGAATTCATTTGACCGGGCATAACCTTTGTCATTGATCACCCCGTTCACCAGCGTGAAGGGCCCATCGCCCGGGTATTTATCAGAAGCAGGGTTGGCAAGGCTGATTTTTTTGGCCGTCGCCTTGCCAAAAGTGAATTTCTGTTTGATGGAGCTGAGCTGCTGGTTGTTCTTTGAATATAAAGCTGCGGAGTAATTATGCGATTTTTTAATGGAAATGGGTTGCGAATACTGCAATATCGGAGATATCTCGTTCATATATAAAATATGCGCATCCTTGATCCTGCTCTCCAGTTTCCATAAAATGGTGCTGTCATTGGTGGCGGGGAGCACCGTTGCTTTCAGATCAAAATAAGCTTTGCTGTAATTCACATCCCAAAGCTGGTATCTCCGGAACTGCGATTGTAATCTTTTTTCAAAGTCTTCCCAGTTCCTGACTTCTTTCGGGCTCCACAGCACTTCACTCAGCGCCGCAATGCGCGGAAAGACCATATACTCCACTTTTTTTGTATTGGCCATATATTCTGTCCATACATTGCCCTGCGCACCGAGCACATGTTTGCCTTGTTCCTTGTCCAACACCGCGGGTACGGGTTCATAAGCGTAAACTTTTTCTATCGGGTTGTATCCACCGATGGTAACGGAATCTTCATTCGCCGTTTGTGAATGATCAAAATATACCGGGTTACCGGGTGTCATGATCACATCATGATTTTGTTTGGCCGCTGCAATGCCACCTTCTTCACCTCTCCAGCTCATCACCGTGGCGTTCGGGGCCAGTCCTCCTTCGAGGATTTCGTCCCAACCGATGATCTTCCTGCCTTTGCTATTGATGTATCTTTCTATCCGCTGGATAAAATAACTCTGCAGCCCCTCTTCATCCTTAATGCTGCTGTCCTTCATCAGTTGCTGGCAAAAAGGACTGGCCTGCCACCATTTCTTGCTGCATTCATCCCCACCGATATGGATATAGGTGGAAGGAAAAAGCGCCATCACTTCATCCAGCACATCCTGGAAAAAATGAAAAGTGTATTCCGAGGGGTTCAATACATTATTATATACACCGTTGATACCCCAGGTCTGTGAAACGGAATAAACGCTGTCGGGTGTAGTGCCCAGTTGCGGGTAAGCCGCGAGTGCTGCCATGCTATGCCCCGGCATTTCAATTTCCGGGATCACGGTGATATATCTTTTTGCCGCATAGGCCACCACTTCCTTTCTCTGATCCTGGGTATAGAAACCGCCGTAGTGGAGATGATCATTCCCGGTACCGGGAAAACGACCAATGATCGTTCCGTCCCTCCAGGCTCCTGATGAAGTGAGCTTAGGATATTTTTTTATTTCGATCCGCCAGCCCCGGTCATCAGTCAGGTGCCAGTGGAAATAATTCATTTTGTGCAGTGCGATATAGTCGATGTATTTTTTTATATAGTCAACCGGGAAGAAATGACGGCTCACATCGAGATGCATGCCGCGGTATTGAAAACGGGGAGCGTCTTCGATCGTGACATAGGGAATGGCCAGCTTATCCGGGTGAGTCTTAAGGCGGGCATCGGGAACCGGCAATAACTGGATCAGTGTCTGGATACCGTAAAAAACACCTTGTTCATTATCACCCGCAATAGTAATGCCTTTGTTATCTACCGTCATATGGTAGGCACCCGGCAGTTTATAATCCAGCCGCTCAAAGTTGAGCCGTATCGTGTTCCGGCTTGGACTGCTCTTGGCCACTTTTAATTTGAACAGGTAAAACTTTTGCAGGTAATCATTCAGAAAAAGGATGGAATTGTCCATGCCACTTCCTTCCAGCACGATGAGGGTAGCAGGCGTAATACTAAAGCTGGCAGCGTTGGCAGGTTGTTT
>CAYSIU010000437.1:0-2890 GCA_964431095.1 uncultured Chitinophaga sp.
GCATATCAGCCTATTAGCATATTAGCCCATTAATTTATCTCCTCCTGTCTCTTCCCCCACCTCTCCTGTCATCGCGACGATCATCTCTTCTTTCCCTCCTGTCACTTACTTCACTTTTACCTCCAACAAAATTGGGGTTCAGGTCTCTCTTGGTCAGCACTTCGCCTTTGCAGATCCATACTTTGATGCCGATCTTACCATAAACGGTCAGCGCAAAAACACTGGCATAATCAATATCCATGCGGAAGGTATGCAGGGGCACACGGCCCTGTTTGATTTCTTCCGTTCTCGCGATCTCAGATCCTCCGAGCCGGCCGCTTACCTTCACTTTTATCCCTTCCGCTCCCATCCGCAATGCGGAAGCAATCGACATTTTAATCGCTCTTTTATAATTGATCCTGTTCTCGATCTGCCGGGCAATGGTATCGGCCACGATCATGGCGTCCAGCTCCGGGCGACGGATCTCCAGGATATTGATCTGCACATCATTCTTACCGGTCAGTTTCTTCAGCTCTTCCTTGATACGATCCACTTCACCACCCCCCTTACCGATAATGATCCCGGGTTTGGAAGTGTGAATAGTGATGATCAGTTTGCCCAGGGTTCTTTCAATCACGATCTTTGAGATCCCTCCCTTGTTGATACGGGCATTCAGGTAGGTCCTGATCTTATGATCCTCGATCAGCTTGGAGGCATAATCTTTTTTATTGCCATACCAGTTAGATTCCCATCCGCGGATGATGCCTAACCTGTTGCCGATCGGATTTGCTTTTTGACCCATAAATTTTAAAATTCCAAAGTTTTACTATTCAAATCCCAGTCACTGAATTCCTATTTGGGATTTGTTATCTGTTATTTTGTTTCTTTTGACTCCTTTGTATCCACGATCACCGTTACATGATTGCTCCTTTTACGAACCCGGTACCCCCGGCCCTGTGGTGCCGGCCGCATTCGCTTCAACGTGCGTGCTCCATCCACAAAGATCGTTTTGATCACCAACTGGCTTTCATCTTCTCCCTTATTCTTATCCTTCCAGTTATGAACCGCACTCCAGATCAGCTTATGCAGGGGCACTGCGGGATCTTTGGCATTGTTTTCCAGTATCGACAATGCCTTATCCACCCGTTGCCCGCGGACAAGATCAGCCAGCAAACGCATCTTGCGCGGTGATGTGGGATAATTTTTCAATTGTGCTACTGCTTCCATGTCATTCTTTGTTTATCGTTTATTGTCATTGGCCGGCAGATGGAACCTGAGATCATTCATTTTTCTCCTGGTTCCTGTAACACGGCTACTTTCTTATTCAACTTCAACTTTCTTACTCGAGTGTCCTTTGAACTGGCGCGTCGGTGCAAATTCTCCCAGCTTGTGCCCCACCATGAACTCTGTTATATATACCGGGATGAACTTGTTCCCATTGTGCACCGCGAAAGTGTGGCCTACAAAATCCGGTGTGATCGTGGAACGTCTGCTCCAGGTTTTGATAACCGTTTTCTTTGATTTGCCTTCGTTCATAGCCAATATCTTTTTCTCAAGATAAGTTGCTACATAAGGACCTTTTTTAATGGAACGTGCCATATATAAATTCCAAATTTTAAAATTCCAAATTCCACTTTTCTGCCTGGTCAGGGATTTGGAACCTGTATTTTTTTTATTGCGTTAACTTGTTTCCTTTCTTCCGCTGGATGATCAGTTTATCACTTCCTTTATGTTGTTTTCTCGTCTTTTCCCCCTTGGCATATTTACCCGTCCGGCTTCTCGGATGACCCCCCGATGCTTTTCCTTCTCCACCACCCATCGGGTGATCGACCGGGTTCATCGCTACGCCCCGGTTGCGGGGACGAATGCCCCTCCACCTGTTACGACCGGCCTTTCCCATGCTTTGCAGGTTATGATCACTGTTACCCACCACACCTACCGTCGCGTAGCAATTGATCAGTATTTTTCTCAATTCCCCGCTGGGCATTTTCAACACAGCATATTTATCTTCCTTGTTGGTCAATTGTGCAGATGATCCGGCGCTTCTCGCCATTTTCCCTCCCTGCCCCGGCTGCATCTCAATATTGTGCACCATCGTTCCCAGAGGCATGTTTTTCAGCATCAGCGCATTCCCGATCTCGGGAGCTACATCATCCCCGCTGATCACCTTCATTCCGACTGTAAGACCCTGGGGAGCGAGGATATATCTTTTCTCTCCATCGGTATATTCTACCAATGCAATGAATGAAGAACGATTCGGATCGTATTCGATCGTCTTCACACTGGCGTTGGTATTCTTTTTATTCCTTTTAAAATCGATCACCCTGTATTTCTTTTTATGACCACCTCCGATATAACGCATGGTGAGGTGACCCGAAGAATTGCGGCCCCCGGACCTCTTCTGTGGCTCCAACAAGCTCTTCTCGGGTACATTGGTGGTCACTTCGGCATACGAGTTGCCGATTCTCCAGCGTGTGCCGGCTGTTACAGGTTTAAATTTTTTTAATGCCATTTCTTTGTTCTTTTGCCCCTGCTCCTGAAGAGGAACAGGGATTTTATAACTTCTTCAATGTTGCGGTAGCTGAACTACTATTCATCATCAACGCCCACCCCTTAAGAGATGGGGCTTAAATACTTGAATACAGGTCAATATTTTCACCTTCGGCTACTGTTACAAAGGCCTTTTTATAGGCCGGTTTACGACCCGAGATCACACCGGCTTTTGTAAACCGGCTTTTATTTTTCCCCGGGGACACGGCCGTGTTGACATTGGTTACGGTCACACCGTAAAAGCTTTCCACGGCTTTTTTGATCTCCAGCTTATTAGCTTTCTTCGCCACTTTGAACGCATAGCGACGGAGTTTTTCCTGCTGTGCATTTGCTTTTTCGGTCAAAATGGGTTTTATCAGTA
>CAYSIU010000438.1:0-2889 GCA_964431095.1 uncultured Chitinophaga sp.
GTCCGAAATGGAACCCGGCCGTACAGAACGGTCGCCAGGTAAAAGCCTACCGCAGGCAGCCCATCACTTTCCAGGTCACAGGTGAATAGAAAAAATTATCTCGTAGTAAAACCCTTTCCACAAGGAGAGGGTTTTTTGTTGGCTACAAGCTACTAGCCACAAGCTACAAGCTGCCAGCCACTAGCCATTAGCTCGTAGCCCGCAGCCCGCAGCCAGCAGCCTGCAGCCAGTAGCCAATAGCCTCTCTCACTAACCTATTTCATCTAATTTTGGCAGCATGTTGAACCAACCCGGCAATTGGGACGATACCATCATTGCCCTGGCTACCCCGCCGGGGATCGGCGCCATTGGGGTGATCCGTTTGAGCGGGAAAAAAGCTCTTGCCATCGCTGGTTCAATATTTCCGGGCAAGGACCTTGCAAAAGAACCCTCGCATACATTGCATATCGGTTATTTAAAAGACGGTGAAAATATATTGGATGAAGCGGTCGTATCCCTTTACAAGGCCCCGCGATCCTATACGGGTGAAGATGTGGTGGAATTGAGCTGTCATGGTTCTCCCTTTGTGCAACAGCAGGTGATCGAAGCCTGTATAAGGCTGGGGGCCCGGATGGCGCGACCGGGTGAATTTACCCAGCGGGCCTTTCTCCATGGCAAGCTTGACCTCACCCAGGCGGAAGCGGTAGCCGATCTCATTGCTTCCAATACAGCGGCATCGCAGAAAGCGGCGATGCACAATATCCGGGGTGGTTTTTCGGAGAACCTGAAAGATCTGCGGGAACGGCTCATTCGTTTTTCTGCATTAATAGAACTGGAATTGGATTTTTCACAGGAGGACCTGGAGTTTGCGGACCGCAAGGAATTATATGCATTGGTGGAAGAGCTGGACCAGGCTACCCGGCAACTGGTCAGCTCCTTCCAGCTCGGTAACGTGATAAAAAATGGAGTGGCCGTGGCCATCATCGGCAAGCCTAATACCGGCAAATCCACTTTACTGAATACGCTTTTGAATGAAAACCGAGCGATTGTCAGTGAGATCCCCGGCACCACCCGCGATACGATCGAGGAGCTCATCAATATTGATGGGATATTGTTCCGTCTCATTGATACAGCGGGAATACGACAACATGCCACTGATGTAATTGAAAGTGCCGGCATGGAAAGGAGCAAGGAAAAAATAAAGCAGGCAGACCTCGTACTGCAGTTGGCCCTCCTGCCCGTTAATGGCGAAGAGTTGGAAAGTATTTCTCCGGGAGAACAGGTAAATCATCCGAAAACAATAACTGTCATTAATAAGATTGACCTGTTGAATAAAACAGAAATTGAACAATTACGGAAGGGTTACCCCGAGGCTTCTTTGATCTCTGCAAAGCAGAACCAGGGAATAGATCAGTTAAAGGAAAAAATGGTGAATACTGTTTTGCAGGGGCAGGTGCAGACGGAGAACACCATCATCACCAATGCCCGGCATTATCATGCGTTAAAGGAAGTGGAGGGATCGCTGGCGGATATAAAAGCAGGTCTTGATAAAAAGCTGCCCGGCGACCTGCTGGCGCTGGATATCCGACGTTGCCTGCATTTTTTAGGTGAGATTACAGGTGTGGTCACGAATGAGGACCAGTTGGAGTACATTTTCTCACGCTTCTGCGTGGGCAAATAAGTATTTCTGGTTGTCTAAGATGTTAAACAAATAAAAAAAATTCAATAGTTATGCTTAGTCTTCGACTAAGCATAATCTTTACTTGTTTTTTATATCAACATTAATCGTTAAAAAGGCTTTTCATTACTTTTTTTTCACGATTTCTTTCGTCTTTTTCTCTTTTAAAAGTTTGCATACAAATATATCTTTCGAAGAGAAGAATTGTTCCAATGAAAATAGAAAAAGATGAAAATGATCAATTTGGTATAGGAGGATATAAGATCAGGAATCAGTATGCCAATCATTTCCTGACATTTGCTGTTGTCGAATGGATCGATGTATTTACCAGGAAACTTTACAGAGATATTGTTTTGGATAGTTTGCGATTTTGCCAAAAAGAAAAAGCCTTGAAATTGAATTGTTGGTGTATAATGAGTAATCATTTGCACCTGATAGTTTCAGCCAGAAACGGTAACCTAAGCGCAATTCTGCGTGATTTTAAGAAGTTTACCAGCAAGGAAATCGTAAGATCAATTAAGGAAAATAAGGAGGAAAGCAGACGTGAATGGATGCTCGAAATTTTTGCAAGAGAAGGCGGAAAGAACAGCAGGAACAAAGACTTCCAGTTTTGGAGACAGGATAACCATCCACAGGAACTATACAGTTCGAAATTCATTCTTCAAAAACGAAATTATATTCATAATAACCCGGTAGAGGCAGGAATTGTAGAAAAACCTGAACATTATTTGTACAGCAGTGCAAAAGACTATTTTTACCAGGAGAGATGCGGATTGTTGGAAGTTGTATTTTTATAAAAGAGTTAATTGTCATGAGTTAGAAAACTCATGGCAACAATTTTAATTTTTTTTTGATGAGGAAGTGAGGAGGAAGACTAAGGAGAACCGGGTGTGATATCTGATCATGGTGATCTAGATTTTTATTTGTTAAATAGAGACGGAGAAATAATGGTACATCGGCGTGGAGCTACAGGAAAAAACTACCAATATCCAATTGGTGAAGATTTTTATGAATTTTGAGATCATACTGAAACAGTTCATTCTAATGGTAAAACGACTCGCAATTATTGGCACAATATACCGTCAATAATAAATGGCGCTACTCCATTTATTAAACAATATAGCGATACGTTGCCAAAATATTATATTGATAAATGTGGGTGTCTTTATAATTTAGATGGGACGCCAGTAAAAAAATAAAAATGAAAAATAAAATATTTTGTATATTTCTTT
>CAYSIU010000439.1:0-2885 GCA_964431095.1 uncultured Chitinophaga sp.
GGAACTTTTTGGTCATGAAAAAGGTTCTTTTACCGGGGCAGTGGACGCCCGCAAAGGTTATTTCGAAACAGTAAATGGGGGTACTATCTTCCTGGATGAGATCGGTGAATTACCATTGGGCACACAAGCCCGCCTGCTCCGGGTACTGGAAACAGGTGAATATATACGGGTCGGTTCCTCCAAGGTACAGAAGACCGATGTCAGGGTCATTGCCGCCAGCAATAAAGAACTGCTTCAATCGGTGCAGGTAGGTAAATTCCGCGAAGACCTGTATTATCGTTTAAGTACTGTACCGATCAGGGTTCCTTCGCTGCATGACAGGCCGGAAGACATTCATTTGCTGTTCAGGAAATTTGCTGCTGACTTCGCCAACCGGTACCGGACAGCACCTGTTCAGCTGGATGAAGAAGCAAAACAACTTTTAATTAACTATCCCTGGCCGGGCAATGTGCGGGAATTAAAGAATATTGCCGAACAGATCTCTGTTCTTTCCCGCGAGAAACTGATCAATGCAAGAGAATTGAACAAATACCTGCAGCCTTATTCCAATAACCGGCTGCCGGTGCCGGCATCCCCCGGTGCAAAAAGCCCGGAGTTTTCAAACGAAAGGGAGATCCTTTACAAACTTTTCTTTGACATGAAAAAAGATGTCACTGAATTGAAAAAGATCTTCGTGGAAGTATTGCAGAATCCCGGCATGATCGCGCAGAACCAGGCGCTTGTAAAAGAGTTGAAGGAAACGGAGAGCTACAGGGTCAAGAGCAATGATACGCTGCAACCAATGATCGCGCATCCAACTTTTCCATCTCCGCAGCCCTTCCTACTCAATAATGATATTCAGTCTCAAGTGGAGGTAGAAAAAAGCCTGAATATCAGGGATAAGGAAAAAGAGCTGATCATCAAAGCCCTGAAAAAACACAAAAGCAAACGGAAAGATGCAGCTCTGGACCTGGGAATCAGCGAAAGAACTTTATACAGGAAGTTGAAAGAATATGATATTGAAGAATAAGAACTCCCGCCTGTCCGGCAGGCAGGCAGACAAGCCGCAAGGTACAAGGAGAGGAAACTTAATGCAAATCATGCATTTCTTAAGCATACTGCTTGTGCCATGTGCGTTGTTTCTTGTACCTTCTCTCTCCGGTTGTCACATTTACAAGTTCAATGAAGCGACCATTCCTGACAGTATAAAAACCGTGAAAGTGAATTTTATTGAGAACAATGCCCGGTATATCAATCCTCAGTTGAGCCCCAGGCTGACAGACAAACTCCGGCAAAAGATCGTTGGACAGACAAGACTCACGCAGACCAACAATGACAACGTGGATTGGGAAATCAGCGGGTTTATCACGGATTATAGTTTCAGCACTTCCGCTATCTCGGGTCAGCAAGTGGCGAATAACCGGCTTACCGTAAGTGTTCACATAAAGTTAACCGATAATAAAGCCGATAAAATTTCGGAATATGATGTCACCCGTAGCTTCGAGTTTAAGGGCGATCAATCCTTCCAGCAGGCAGAAAATGCGTTGGGTGATGAAATGATCAGGACCCTCGCGGATGAGATCTTTAACAAGCTCTTCTCCAACTGGTGATCTGACTTATTATTGTAAAAAGAGTTTTATTTTATGTTATGAGTTATCTTCCGCTAATCTTGTAAACATGAATCCCCGGATCAACCAACTGGTAAAATCCCTGTTGCAAAAAGAATCACTTGATCAGTGCAGCCTGCAGGAATTGCAACAGTTTGCGGATCGGCATCCTTATTTCGGGGCGGCACAGTTATTGCTCACCAAGAAGATGCAAAATGGGGATCCGGAACAGTACAATGAGCAATTACAAAAAACATTTCTTTTTTTTCACAATCCTCTCTGGGTGGAGCAGTTACTGAATGATAACGGAAAGGCGACTGTTGTTCCGGGCAAGAAAGAAGAACAATTGGCAATTGCTGAAGAAACGGCTGCAATTTCGCAGCCCGTGACGAAAGAAACCGTCACAACCAAAACCACAGCAGAAGAAGTTGTCAGGGATGAATTGATCATTGAGCCTTACCATACAGTTGATTATTTTGCTTCACAGGGTATCAAATGGAAAGAAGAAGAGAAACCGGCCGATAAATTCGGTCAGCAACTGAAAAGTTTTACCGAATGGCTGAAAACTATGAAACGCCTGCCTGTTTCGGAAATCGCTAAAATGACGGAACCGGTAGCGGAAAAGAAAGTGGAGGAAATGGCGGAACATTCGCTGGAGGACCGGGATGTGATCACAGAAACAATGGCGGAGGTATGGGAAAAACAGGGGAATACTGCAAAAGCCATTGAGATTTTTAGCAAATTATGTTTGCTTGAACCTTCCAAAAGCGCTTATTTTGCAGCGAAAATCGAGGAACTAAAGAAAACAAACTGACATGACAACCTTATTCATCATACTGATCGTACTGGCTTCGGGGATATTGGGATTAATTGTATTGGTGCAGAACCCCAAAGGCGGGGGGCTTGCCGGGAACATCGCCGGCTTCAGCAACCAGTTCATGGGAGTAAAACAAACCACCGATGTACTGGAAAAAGGTACCTGGATCTTCGCGGGGATCATTGCAGCGCTCAGCATGTTCTCGGTGATCTTTATTTCGGGTTCATCTTCTACTTCCACTACGCCGGACAACAGCAATAAAGCTGCCGGGGCAACCATACCCACCACAACACAACCCACCAATACGAATACTTTCCCGATACAACCGGTAAAACCCGCTCCCAACAACTAAATAGATTGCCAGCCCCTATCCCCGTTCTTCTGAGCAGGGCCGGGGTTGTATATTTATTGACTGGTAGGTCAACTGAAAAATTTGTATTAAATTTGCCCCGGGTCTGATGAAACGGAGAATCCTTATTTGG
>CAYSIU010000440.1:0-2878 GCA_964431095.1 uncultured Chitinophaga sp.
TGTCCTTCTTGCCGAACTCCATCATATAAAGTCAGAATACGATTGAAGCCCAGGCCCCGGATAAAGGGTTTTGAAACGTTGGGCCCCGTTGTTACGCCCCGGATCCCAGGCACTTTGGACAAGGCGTCAATGATATTCGTACTTAGGTTCCGGGTAAGATAATCGCGACTTACAGATATTATTGGAACAGGGCTTCTTTTTACCTGGGTGGCTTTTGAAAGTCCTGTTACTACCACTTCACTTGCTTCAGTAAAGTTTTCCTCCAGTTTGAAATCATGTTTTACCTCACCAGACAAAAGGATGTTTTCAGACACGGATCGATAGCCTACAAAGGAAACCTCTATGACGTAAGTACCGGCAGGAACGGCAGGGGTCCTGAAACTACCGTCGTTACCAGAAGTAGTACCAATTTTAATATCGTGAATAAATATATTTGCGCCTGCCAGCAAGGCACCGGTTTTTGCATCTGTGATCTGACCGTAAAGGACGCCCTTGTCTGAAGCCGCACCCGGGGATTTTTCAGGGTTATTCAAATTCGGCTGGGTGAATGCTATAACCGGGTAAAGCCAAATAAGGAATATAGTTAATAAATTATTTTTTTTCATCACTACATTGTTTATGAATGCATCATCCTGAAATTCAGAAGGAGATTTTTTAAAAAAGGAATTGAGTTTGATGATCATACATAATGATCATCTTCCCGCAGATTCTGTTTACGGGAATTGTAAAAAGGATCAGGAGATGCTTGTGGGCGGAGCCCGGAGTGATTGAAAAGTTTTTGAAACGGTTGGTATGGAGGCTGTAATAGCAGCGAAGAACCCGGTTTTCGGGACAACGACCGCAGAAGTCAATGTTTGGGGTGCTTCAGCAAATGGGAGATAGAATTCATCAATGCAGGAACAGGAAGTGCTTTCTTGTTTTATGATTACATGATCGGAAGAAGCGGTGCGGGTGTTTTTTGCATGAAGCCAGTTATGCAGGTACAGACCACCGCCGGTTTTTTGCATCAATAATACGATAAGCAGAATACTGATGCCTTTGATGATATACCGGTTAGCTCTCATCGCCGTTGCAAAAATAGTTTTTTGCATCAGGTTTGCAAATCTTCAAATTCTTTTTTTACTTAAAAAAAGAATTGTCAGCAAGAACATTAGATTCAATTTACTTTTTTTCGCTCAGATTTGATATGGAGTAGCATCTTTACCTTCAAAAAAAATCTTTGGAGACCGAACTGACAGAAGCTGCGAAATCTTCAAAAAACTATTTAGCTTTAATAAAATTTTTTATTATGAAAAAATTGACTGTGGTCCTTGCTGTATTAGTTGGAATGATTAGTGGTTGCCAAAAAGGAAAAGATGTTGTTTCTGCGAATCAGGTTAACCCTCCTGCAAAACCAACTGCTTCCTTCCAGATCAGTAATCCCATTCAAGCAGGCTGGGTGCTCGAGGGAAGCCCGGTGATTTTTGATAATAAATCTACCAACGCTGATTCTTATTATTGGGATTTTGGCAATGGCAGCTATTCTACGGATAAAACCCCTGATAATATAGCTTTCAGCCCCTGTGGGCACACCTATACTATTACCTTAACGGCTAAAACTAAGTCCGGGGATGTCGCTGTTTATTCTGAAACAATAAATGTATTATGCAGCGGAAAACACCCTAATCCAGGCGGATAGGATAATGAACATGTGAATTCTCACCGCACCAACACCGTCGTTCCATTCTTGCTGTAGATCTTATTATCCAGTCCTATACCCTGTGCGATCCAGACAAATACACCTGTTTGCTGCAGCAAACCATTGATGGTCCCGTCCCAGCCTCTTTGACCTGCCTGCATATCATAGATCAATTGTCCCCAGCGATTATAGACCCTGAAATATTTTAATTCCTTGATGCCAAACAGGATGGGCCGTAAATAATCATTGCGGCCATCATTGTTAGGGGTAAAGGCGCTGGGTACATAGATCTTTATTTCTTTGATCGTCTTTACAACCAGCGTATCAACGGTCAGGCATCCTGAGGCGGTTTTTATTTCTATCGAGTATAATTGCTCAAGTTCCCTTGGGGCATCGAAAAATGGAGTCACGCTTTCCGGGTCATCAAGCCAAACAGGGGGTTTCCATAGCACCGAAGTGCCGAAGGTTCTTGCCTGCAGTTGGAGCGGTTCATTGATGACCGCGTATGTGGGGGGGTAAATGATCCCCGGCCGCGGCGTCTCCACCTGGATCGATTCTCTCCGGGTGGCTATGAAGCATCCGTCACTGTTCATCAACCGGGCAAAGTAGTTCCCTGTTTGAATGACCCTGAACCTGTCTTGATTCGCACCGCTGATAGGTGCATCATCCCTCAGCCAAAGGATGCTGTCGGTAGGCTGCACCAACAACACAGCACTGTCGCCCGTAGTAATACAAAAGGCCGGTTTGCCCAACACTTGTAACGAACTGTCAATGTAAGAGGCGGTCACAACAACGGTGTCACTGTTGACACAACCGCCGCCGGTACTTCGAACCGTTAGAACATAAGCTGTTGTACTAATGGGGTTTGCCCTCGGGTTGGCAACTGTCGGGTCCGAAAGTCCCGTCGTGGGGCCCCAGTCGTACACGACCCCGAGTCTCGAATAACCACCGATCAGCACCGGGTTTTGATTACAGGAGACTGCATCTTCACCCGCATAAGCCTGCAATGTCAGGGTATCTATCATTCGGGCATACAAAGTATCCAGGCACCCATATCCGTCATAAGGGACGAGTTCAACAGCAAAAGTGGTACCCGTGGACGGCGGGGGTCATAGATGCAAGGTTTGCACGTTGAACGATACCATGGTAAATGTAGTGTTGTAAGGGGTTTTGATTGGACGGCCGAAAGAAGCCGTTCGA
>CAYSIU010000441.1:0-2875 GCA_964431095.1 uncultured Chitinophaga sp.
ATGGCGGCTTTTTTGTGAATCATTCAATTTGCAGCGTTGCTAATTTAACGCGGGCCTCAATTCGGGATTCCCGTAGTTTTTTATTTCATTATATAAGGTATCCCTTTCAACAGGTATCCTGTTCGCCTGTCGGATGAGTGTTACCAGTTGTTCGGTTGTCATGGAAGGGTGTTGTTCTTCCGACCCTGCCATGGAGTAGATCTTTGTCGTGTCGTCAATAGTTCCGTCAATATCATCCACGCCAAAGGAGAGGGACAGTTGCGCATTCTGCCGGCCCAGCATCGGCCAGTAGGCTTTAAGATGCGGGAAATTATCGAGATAAATCCTCGCCACAGCATACATTTTCATGTCTTCGATATGCGTGCTTTCCGGAACATAGCTCATATCATTATCCTTGTTACGGAATTTGAGAGGGATAAAAGTGTTAAATCCTTTTGTTTGGTCCTGCAGCTCCCGCAACCTTCGCATGTGATCGATCCGGTGTTCATACTTTTCGATATGTCCGTATAGAATGGTGGCATTGGAACGTAATCCCAAACGATGCGCTGTTTCATGGATGCTCAGCCAGCCATCGGTACTCACTTTATCGGCACAGATCTGATTCCTGATCTCCGGGTGAAAAATCTCTGCGCCCCCACCGGGGATGCTATCCAGCCCGGCTTCCATCAAAAATTTCAACCCTTCCTGTACGCTTACTTTGGCTTTCCGGAACATGTAATCATATTCAACCGCTGTAAACGCCTTGATATGCAGCCCGGGTCGGTGGGTCTTGATCGTTTTTAAAAGCTCAGCAAAAAATTTCAGGTCCATTTTGGGATGCACCCCGCCCACAATATGCACTTCGGTGATAGGTTGACCATCGTATTTCTTCAGCATATGCAGCATCTGGTCGATGCTCAGTTCCCAGCCCTCTTCTCTTTTGGCATAGAGGCGGCTGTAGGAGCAGAAGTTGCAACTGAACACACAAACATTGGTAGGCTCGATATGAAAATTGCGGTTAAAAAAAACCTTATCACCCTGCAGCTTCTCTTTTACAAAATTGGCGAGGCTGCCGACAAAACCCAGGCTGGCTTTTTCAAACAGCAACAGCCCTTCTTCATCGGTTATCCGTTCCCCGATTTTAACTTTACCGGCAATGGCAGCGAGATCCCGCGTGATATGAGCAGTACCTATCATGTATCGAGGATAGTTATTACGGCCACAAAGTTACGTGATGAAGATTTGCTTTCTGTTAGAAAGCCCACCGTACCAAAAATCCTTATCTTCCCCTATTGATTGCGCGTAATCGTCCAAAATAACTTTTCATGAATATCAAATTAAGATTAACAATCCTCAGTTTCTTCCAGTTTTTTGTATGGGGCGCCTGGCTCATTACCATTTCCACATATTTCTTTACTAATAAAATGGGGACCGGCGTTCAATTCGGGGCCATTTTTTCTACGCTTGCCCTTTCTTCTCTGTTTATGCCTGCCTTGACCGGTATCATTGCCGATAAATGGATTAACGCGGAAAGGTTGTATGGCATTCTTCACATTCTGTACGGTGCTGTTCTCTTTTATGTGCCCCAGGTGAAGGACCCGGGTCAGCTGTATTATGTCATTTTCGGGGCAATGATCTGTTATATGCCGACCATTTCCCTTTCCAATTCCATATCCTACACCATTCTTAAGAGAAATAATTTTGATGTGATAAAAGTATTCCCGCCGATCAGGGTGTGGGGAACAATCGGGTTTATTGCAGCGATGTGGATGACGAACCTGTCGGGCAGCAAGACCAATTCGAACCAGTTCCTGATCGCTGCAGTGTCGGCCATTGCCCTGGGAATTTATGCTTTCACTATGCCGAAATGCCCACCGCAAAGATCTATTGCTAAAGGAGCCTCCATCATTGAGCAACTGGGACTAAATGCGTTCAAGCTTTTCGCTAAATACAAAATGGCTTTATTCTTTATATTCTCGATGTTCCTGGGAGCGGCACTACAACTTACCAATATGTATGGTGATACGTTTTTGAATGATTTTGGTAAAGTACCGCAATACCACGATTCATTCGTGATAAAATATTCAACCATCATAATGTCAATATCGCAGATATCTGAAACATTATTCATCCTTGCGATCCCTTTTTTCCTGAGACGGTTTGGTATAAAAAAAGTCATGCTGATCTCAATGCTTGCCTGGGTACTGCGTTTTGGGTTATTTTCTTATGGGAACCCTGCTGACGGGTTATGGATGATCATTCTTTCCTGTATTGTGTATGGCATGGCTTTCGACTTTTTCAATATCTCCGGCTCATTATTTGTCGAATCCACCACTGATCCCAAGATCCGGGCCAGCGCCCAGGGGTTATTTATGATGATGACAAACGGAGTGGGTGCTTTTTTGGGCAGTAAAATAAGCGGATATGTCATTGATAAATACTATACAAATACCGCAGGTGATAAGGAGTGGCACAATATCTGGTTTACTTTTTCGATTTATGCCCTGGTCATAGCAGTTCTTTTTGCGGTATTGTTCAGGCATAAACACAATCCCAATGATATCGGATCAGTAAAGCACTAAAAAAATCCGTGCCGCGGTTCTGATCCGTGGCACGGCTGTTTTCAAAGAAGAATATTTTACATTTAAATATGCGCTTCGATCTTCTTTACAAAATTCGCTTTGGGCTGTGCGCCTATTAATTTATCGACCACTTTACCGCCCTTGATAAACAGGATCGCAGGGATCGAAGTAATACCGTAATTCATGGATACTTCGGGATTGTAATCCACATTCAGTTTACCCACATTGATCCTGCCATCGTATTCTTTGCTGAGTTCTTCAATCATCGTCCTGATCGCGCGCTTCGAGCCGGGCGGACTGGTGGAGCTGTGGCG
>CAYSIU010000442.1:0-2874 GCA_964431095.1 uncultured Chitinophaga sp.
TAGAGATCATTAAAGGCCCAGCCAGTTTAAGCTATGGATCTGATGCTTTGGCTGGTGTCGTCAATCTTATTCCCACTCAACCGGCCCCTGATGGAAAGATTGCAGGTGATATTACCTCCGAATATCAGACCAATAACAGATATACCGGCAGTTCGGCCATGTTAAGCGGCACGAAGAAGGGAGTGGAATGGATGGCACGGATTTCTCATAAACAGGCAACCAATTATAAAAATAAATTCGATGGCCGGGTTTACGGAACCGCGTTCAATGAAACAGACGCCAGCGCCCTGGCGGGAATTCATCGGAAGTGGGGTTATTCCACCTTACGATTCGTGTTATTCGATGACCAGCAGGAAATACCGGATGGTAGCCGCGACAGTACATCCCGAAGGTTTACAAGGCAGATCACAGAAGAGGACACTGTACGTGAAATTGTTTCGGATGCAGATCTTACCACTTATAAGATCACCCATCTTCATCAGCGTGTTCAGCATTACAGGTTCTACCTGAATAATAGTTTCTTTCTTCCCCGGGGAACGCGTTTGACAGTTAACTTCGGTTATCAAAGAAATGTTCGCCGGGAATTCAGCCACCCGGTATTGTTTACCATTCCCGGGCTTTATCTCCAGCTTAACACCTATACGTACGATATAAAGTATTTCCTGAGCGAATCAAAAGACTGGTCAGTTACTGCCGGGATTAATGGAATGTACCAGGCCAATACGGCTACGCACGGAACCGAATTTCTTATTCCCAATTATCATCAGTTTGATTTCGGCCCTTTCATTCTGGCCAAAAAGACTTTTGGCAATGTGGATATCGCAGGTGGGCTACGTTATGATACCCGTTCATTCAATAATTCCGAGCTTTATTTATCGCCTAATCCGGTTACAGGATTTGATATGCCGGTGTATGGTGCCGATACGGCGGGGGCAAGTCTGGCTTTCCCACGGTTCAGTAAGACATTCGCCGGAATGTCGGGAAGTGCGGGGTTCACTTATAATGCTACTGATAAATTTTCTTTCAAAGCAAATATTGCGCGTGGGTTCAGGGCTCCCAATATTGCAGAAATATCTTCGAATGGCGTACATCCGGGGACCAATTTTTACCAGTTAGGCAACCCCCGTTTTAAACCGGAATTTAGTTTGCAGGAAGACATAGGATTTGTTTACCTGTCGAAACAGTTGGTCGCATCCCTGAGCCTGTTCAATAATTCAATTCAAAATTATATATATGACCAGAAATTGGTAAGACCGGATGGCTCTGATTCGATTATTGTGCCGGGGAATCAAACATTCCAGTTCCAGGCGGCCAAAGCGCACCTGTATGGCGGGGAACTAGTCCTTGATATTCATCCTGTAAGAAACCTGCATTTTGAAAACAGCCTTTCCATTGTCTATGGTGATAATAAGGGAGTCAAAGGAAAACTCTTAAACAGTGATGCAAAGTATTTACCGTTTATTCCTCCCACGCACGGAATTTCAGAATTAAGACTGGATTTAAGTTCTAAGAAAACTCATGGACCAAAGGGCTTTATCAAAGCACAGGTGGAATACTATGCCGCCCAAAACAGAGCCTACCTGGAATTCGGCACGGAAACACCCACGCCAGGTTATACTTTATTCAATGCAGGTCTCGGAGGCACTTTCAACAATAAAGAGGGAAAACCCGTAATGAGCTTCTACATCATGGGCAATAATTTACTGAATAAGACATACCAGGATCATTTGAACCGTCTGAAATATTTTGAGAACTACCCAGGAAATTTTACAGGTCATGACGGGATCTTTAATATGGGACGAAACATCAGTTTTAAAATCGATGTTCCGCTTTCCTTCAATGCGAAATAGCCTGGCAGCGAGAGTTTGATGGGCGATCGCGCCTTTACTGAATAGCACCATCGGATATTACGGCATTTAACCGGATATTCAATGAAAGGGAATCTTAGAACCAAATTGAAGAAATACCAGATCAGCAAGACAAGAACCCGACTTGTTATGTTGGATATCTTTCTGCAATCCACCAAAGCACTGACCCATAACGACTTCCTGCATACTTCTTCCCTCCGGCTTGACAGGACGACCGTTTTCAGAACATTGAACCTATTCGTAGAAAAAAAAGTTATAGTTCGGATTCCCGCTCACGATGGTGTGAACCATTACCTCTTCCTGAAAAGCCCGGCAGAGGTTCAATTAAATTTTATTTGCAGCAATTGTAAAAAAATAACAGCATTGAAAACTATTCATCCTCCCGAAGTGAGATTACCGAAAGGATTCAGGCAGGATAACATGGAAATACTGGTAAGAGGTTTGTGTGATTCATGCAAATCACGCCAGTAATTCTTATGGCTAAACAATTAAAATGGGAAAAGTAACTTTTGCTTTAAATCCCAAACATTTGAATTAAATACAAATTATGATTGCGTGTACATCTCTTCCCTTCATCTTTTTACCCTTTCATCTTCGAGGTATTCATCAAATTCCATTAGCCGGTCAATGATGCCAACAGGTGTTAATTCAATAATACGATTGGCGACGGTTTGCATGAAGGTATGATCATGACTGGTAAGCAAAACAATGCCTTTGAATGCCATGCACTGTTCATTGAAGCTCTGTATACTTTCAAGGTCAAGGTGGTTCGTAGGCTGATCCAGTATGATCACATTCGGGTTTTGCAGCATCATCCGGCTGATCATGCAGCGCACTTTTTCACCGCCACTGAGCACGGTTGTTTTTTTCATCACATCATCTCCGCTGAAAAGCATCTTCCCCAGGAACCCTCTCAGGAACGGTTCATCTACGTCGGTCACATGAGCAGGAACATATCGCCGCAGCCAATCCATCAGGTTTATATTTCCATGAAAGAATTCATCGT
>CAYSIU010000443.1:0-2852 GCA_964431095.1 uncultured Chitinophaga sp.
CTGCTGGAAATAATAGTAAGTGGAATCCGACCGCTTCAATTCCTTAAAGACCATCCCGATATTAATCAGCGATGAGGCCGAATACGGATTGGCCTGCAAGGCCCTCCGGTAATAATAATTGGCGGAATCATATTGCTTCAACGAAAATGAGGAGCGGCCAAGATTATTGTATGCGTCTTCATAATTAGGATCGATCATCGTAGCAAGGCGGTAATAGGTCTTGGCCGAGTCGTATTCTTTCAGGTCGCGGTAAAAATTACCGATATACACATTCACGATCGACTTGTCAGGATAATTGGCGAATGCGCTGGCATAATACACCCTCGCGGAATCGTACTGGCCCATTTCAAAGAAGGTCTTGCTCAATCCATTATACGCGTTGATGAACTTACCATCTGCCTTAATGCTTTGCTTGAAATAAACAATCGCTTTATCATAGTTTTTCCGGTCGCGGTAGAGCCACCCGATATTATTGCTGGCATACACATTATTGGGTTCGATCTGCAGCGCTCTTTCATAATTGGAGATGGCCGAATCGGCTTTTGACATGGAATAATAATAATGGCCGAGGTCCACATAGGCGTCGGCATTCGTGGGATCAATTTCAATCGCCTTACGGTAATACTTGATCGCAGAATCGGGACGGTTCAGGGTTTTATAGGCAAAAGCCAGCGTAACATAGGGGTAGCGCCATTTGGGCGCCGCGATGATGGCTTTTTTTGCATAAAAGATGGCGCTGTCGATCTTGTTATTGTCCAGGTGCAGCGAGGAAAGCGTGTTGAGGATATACGCCGCATTTTTATCCGTTGAATAAGCGGCCCAGGCATACTGGAAAGCCGTATTGATGTCCACCAATTTCCGGCTGCGGCCAAAATATCCTCTTGCCTTAAAAAAATACATCCGGCCCACCAGTGTTTTGGCGAAATCGGGATCGTCCGGCATAATAAAACTGATCGCTCTCTCCAGCATATACCCCACTTCATAGAATTCCTGCTGCGCCACTTTTTCCATCCGGTCGAGGCTGGAGATGATCTCATCGGTTTTTTCATCTTCATCGATCTGGGCGCGGATCTTCTGGATGGAGGAAGCGTCTTTACAATCAAGATAGAGGTTGATCTTGCTCTGCGCAAAATTGATAAACTCCACTGCCAGTGTCGACTGTGCATCGCTGGTATAGGATGTACCCGGGAATTGCCGGGCCATCAGGTCATAATAATATTCTGCAGAGCCCTTGCCGGTCAACCGGCTTTCCTTCACCGCAGTATTGAAAAGGTTATACGCTTCGATCAGCAAGGTGTCGGCAGCCCCGAATGCCCGGCCCCTGCCCCGGGGAGACACCATGGCAGTGCCTGTTCCCTTTGCCTGCAGTTTTTTTGTTTCTATCCATTTGCGTAAATAGGAAGTATCCACAATGCTTACGATCCTTTCACTGTTCTCATTGCAGCAGATAAACGGGTCCTGTTTGCGTTTGAATACCTGCTGGGCAATGGCCGGTACGTTTTTTTGGATGTATTTCTGGATCTCGGCCAATGTTACTTTATTATCCACCACTCCCATTGAATCGGCCGGGCCGGTGAGTCCATCCACCAGGTAGTACGTAAATAAACCGTGACCGCTACCGATAGAGGCATCCTCGAGAGATTCCTCGCCCGCGCCGGTGGCCAGCATCATGATATCTCCTACCCTTTCTTCTGAAATAGCTTTTGTAAGAATATTCTGGCCGGTGGCTCCTCCCGGGAGTTCATTGGAACGGCAGGCATCCATGATAAAATACACTTCAACACCGAGGGCGGTTTCCTTGGCGATCTTTCTTTTCAGGTTATAGAGCTGGATCGTTCCGCCTGCGAGGTAATTATTCTTATCACCCGCCGGGTTGCAATCATACGCGATATAAAAGAACTGGTCCTCATCAATGGCATCGCCGTGGCCGGCGAGGTAGATAAAAAGCCGGTCGCCTTTCTGCAGTTTTTTTGCTTCCAGCCATTTAAAACCCTTGGTAAAAAAAGTAGATGACAGCGCCTGGTCATTCAGTAAACAAAAAATATTATCATCGGGTAATTTGCCGCCCCCGGGGGATTTCAGGAAATCCCTGAACAGTTCGGCATCCTTGTCAGCATAGTTCAGCGGCCGGACATATTTATAACTGGAAATCCCCATGATCATGGCGAAGGTCTGGGGCCCTGTGATCGTGGTATCACGGGGCTTGGGCGGACCTACCTGGGCAGCCGTTTGGGTGCAGGTCATTATAAATACCAGTAATCCTGCCGTTATGGGAATGAAAAATCTCATAAATTTAGCACACTAATTTACGGATTTACAGGGGAATGCAAGCTTTGCAAGCCCGGAAATTGACCAATGGTCAGGCATTTTCCGGTTAATTTGAGGTAGTTAAAGTGCCTGAAAGTTGCAACCCCTTCATAAATTATAAAATCATTATTCATTTACAGCCCAGCACCAAATGCCATTCATGAAAAAGCCACTGCATAAACACATTGCCCACCACGCCAGAACAATTCACAAGCATATTACCAAATACCTGTACGAACGGGATACGATACTGGCCACGGCCTGGGTCTTTATTTTTATCCTGCTGGTGAAATTCCTGCCCCTGAACCTACATTTTTTTGATCCCATGAAACTGGCGCTGGAAGATTTTGATTTCAATGATATCTATTTCTCCAAAATAAAGCCCGACAACAGTACCCTCGACAATCGCATCGTGATTTTAAATATTGGTCACGCCGACCGGGAAGGCATTGCCAATCTCATTCAAAAAACTTCATCTATGCATCCCAGGGTCATGGGCCTGGATGCCTATTTCGAAGGGCCCCGCGATCCGCATAAGGATTCCG
>CAYSIU010000444.1:0-2845 GCA_964431095.1 uncultured Chitinophaga sp.
ACTATTCCTTTGGCAATGATATCTACAATGCCAATAAGATCGAACTGACCAACGGTTATACTGCCAATGCCAATATGCTCAAGATTATGCAGGACCGCTGGCGGGTGGTCACCCCGGACGGACAAACAGCAGAGTATGTCAACAGCTCCGGCCAGGTGGTGGGCATTGCTCCCGATCTCCTGAGTGCCTTGAATAAAAATGCCAAGATCTGGCAACCATTGAAAAGTGCGGGTGCTTTTTATCCTCATTCCTGGGCCATCGAAGACGGTTCATTCGTTCGTTTCAATAACCTGACTATCGGCTATAGTTTCCCAATAAAAAGTCTCTGGGGACTGAAAATGACCAAACTTCGTGTATACTTCACCGGGAATAATCTTGCCACCATCAGCAAGTATTCCGGTTATGACCCCGAAGTCAGTGTCAGGAGCAACCCGTTGACTCCCGCTCTTGATTATTCAGCCTATCCCAAGAGCCGTACTTATATTTTCGGTGTAAATGCAAGTTTTTAATAAAAACAATTAAACTTCCTGATATGACCATCAAATTTTTTAACAAGATCGCTGCAACAGGAACGCTGGGTATACTCATCGTTGCCAGTGGTTGCAAAAAATACCTGGATCAGCAACCGATAACCGATGTAACCGCTTCCACGGTGTTTAGCGATGTGCCGAGTACCTATAAAGCATTGGCAGGTGTATACAGCCGTCTGGTGGGTGATGCCGGTTATGGTATCCGGATCAGCCTCTATTACACGGTGGATAATGATGAAATGCAGGGGCCTACCGGTTCTTCCGACAACGACAGGAGGGATATTGCCCGTTATGCGGCCACTCCTGGCAATGCCCAGATTACCAATCCCTTCAACCAGTTGTTCCAGGGAATAGAGTTTGCCAATATCTGTATAGAGAATATCCCGAAGATGGACCTGTACACGAACGGAAGCGACCAGGAAAAAAAGAAACTGCAAAGAATGTACGGCGAGGCACTCACCCTGCGGGCCCAGTTTTATTTTGAAGCCATCCGGAACTGGGGCGATCTTCCTGCTCATTTTCAACCGGCTTATAAAGAATCGTTGACCGATCCTTTTCCTTTCAGAACCTCCACGGATACGCTTTATAATCATATCCTGGCCGATCTGCTGACTGCCGAGGCCCTGGTACCCTGGCGCAATGATGTTGGTTCGATCGGTGACGTCCTCGATGAAAGAATTACAAAAGGCGCCGTGAAGGGATTGAGAGCAAGAATAGCCCTATACCGCGGGGGTTATGCTTTACGAAGCAGTGGTACAATGCAAAGAAATGCGGACTACCTGACTTATTACCAGATCGCAAGGGATGAATGCAATGATATCATCAATTCGGGGCAGCATTCGCTGAACCCAAGTTTCAAATCTTTATGGAAGGACCAGGTCTGCGGACATGCTGTTACAGATCCGCAGGGAGAGCTGATATTCCAGGCCAGTGCCATCGGTTTGTCGGGGGTAGAAGATACCAAGCTCGGATACTATAATGGCCCGCGTGTCAATAATTTTGGTAACAACAGCATCAACCCACTTCCGTCTTATTTATATTTATTTGATTCAACTGACCAGCGCAGGGATGTGACTGTTTGCCATTACTATACCCTTCTCAACGGGAATAGGAGCGCTCAGGTGATCACCAATATGACCGATGGCAAGTACCGGCGGGACTGGATCACCAATCCTGCTGTATCTCCCACGGATGCCATACAGTATTTTGGGTTGAAATGGCAAATACTCCGTTACTCCGATGTACTATTAATGTATGCCGAAGCGGAAAATGAGATCAACGGTCCGACGGCTTCTGCTTATAACGCCATCAATATGGTGAGAAGAAGAGGCTATGGCAAACCTATCGGCACGCCTGATGCTACTGTTGATATTCCTTCCGGGTTGGCCAAATCCGATTTCTTCAAGGCTATTGTAAGAGAACGGTCACTGGAATTGGGTGGCGAAGGAGTAAGAAAATATGATCTTATCCGCTGGAACCTGCTGGCCACTGCCGTCACCGAGGCAAAGGCCAATATGGTGAGAATGTCAACCAGTACCGTTATGGTCAACCCATCGTATATGGGGGCATACCCTGCTTATTGCCTGACCACGACACTACCCACTTCCATGTATTATTATTCAAGTACCACTTCGGATAATAATAATATCGGGGGATTGTGGTACAATTCGCTCTATAAAACGGCACCAGGAGCCACACCTGCCGGAACCACCAAGGTCACCTGGCTCGGCTCGGCTATTAACACAACTGCAGTGGCCCGCTATGCCACGGGATTTGTGACCGGTAAGGGCGAATTATTACCGATTCCCCAGCCCGCAAGGGATGCAAATTATAACCTGACACAGAACCCGGGTTACTGATCGTCTCATGTTAGTTTTTAATAAAAGCTGCATTCCCGGAGCCTCGTAAGAATGCAGCTTTCTTTCCTGCCACGCGTCTCATATAAATAAGATAGAAAATGAAAAGATTTTCATTGCTGATAAGCTGCCTGTGGGTCCTGTCGCTTGTATCCGGTGCCCAGCCCAACAATACTATCTCTTCAGTCACGGATGAAAAGCCTTTAGCATTTCCCGGCGCCGAAGGCTTTGGTAAATACTGCACCGGCGGACGAGGCGGTAAGGTTTATATTGTTTCGAATTTGAACGATAAAGGTCCCGGGAGTTTCCGTGAAGCTGCCGAAGCAAAAGAAAAAAGGATCATTGTGTTTGCTGTATCCGGTACCATTCACCTGGAAACAAGACTTTCCATTAAAGGCGATGTGACGATTGCAGGCCAAACGGCCCCGGGTGATGGCATCTGCCTGGCCGACAACACGG
>CAYSIU010000445.1:0-2841 GCA_964431095.1 uncultured Chitinophaga sp.
GTCGGCACGTCGGGTTCTCTGTTCCTCTTTTGCAGAATCAGGACCCCATACATCCCGCTCTGTTCCTGCAATTCAGAGTGACTATGGTACCAATAGGTGCCATTTTGAATAACCGGGAATTTATATAAATGAACCTGGTGAGATGGGATGGGGAGTTGTGTAAGATAGGGCACGCCGTCAAACCGGTTGGGCAAAAAAATACCATGCCAATGGATGGTAGTACCAACCTCCAGCATATTATGCACATAGATTTCCGCTGTATCGCCTTCTGTAAAAGTGAGCGTGGGTGCAGGTATGCTGCCATTGATCGCGATGGCATGCTTCGCTTTTCCCGAAAAATTTACGATGGTATCATTTACATACAGATCATAGCGGACCGTTTTGGGATTGCCGGTAAAGAGAAAGGAAATCTTTTCCCTTTCTTTTGGTTGAGGCATTTTCATATGATCCATATTCTCGGGATGGCGGGAAGTATCTTTTACTCCGGGCTCGTTCATTTTCATCCTTTCTTTTTCCTTCCGGGAACTGTCGTTGGGCATTTGAACAGGCTTTTCTTTTTCCGGCTGCGTTATCGGTCTTGAAATTCTGATCGTTTTCTTTATCAGGTCCATACCGCATTTGGGGCACTTGCCGGGTGTAGCCGAATGGATCTCCGGGTGCATGATACAGGTATAATAAGTTTCAACCTGCTCTTCATTCTTTGTTGGTGGCTTTTTCCCGGGTTGTTGCGCAAAGACAGTCATGCCCATTCCTGTGAAAAAAAATATCAAAAAGAATTTTTTCATTTTAATTTCTTAATGAAGGACTGTCTTTTATTGTCTGCACCCAATCCATCAATAGAGTTTTATCCCCGGGCGATAGCTTAGCCTCCGGGTGAAGAAGGTTGTATGACCATATGGGCATCGACCCGTCTTTAATGCTATTGGCGATTGCCTGTAATTTGCTTTGTTGTCTTCTATCGGAGTAAACTCCGAATTCACTGAAATTAAGATCCGCTTTTCCCCTCCTGATATGCGATGCTATCCACCAGGCTCCCGGCTGGATAAAGGAATACCAGGGATAGTGGGTATTGTTACTGTGGCAATCATAACAGGATCGCTGTAATAACGCCAGGATCTTTGGGGGAACCGGGTATAGCTTTTGGATATCCGTCGGCAAAACCCGGTCATTTTTATTCCGGGCCGGCTGAATGAACTGGATCGCCGCAAACCCGAACAGTGTGGCATATAAAATTTTTTTTCGCGTAACCATAACGGTTATTTCAACTCTTCTTTTATGGTTCCGCAGGTGGGCATGGATTTTCCCAGGTAAGGGTTATGGATTGTCTTTGTTTCACTGACCCAGTACGCTCCCTTGCCGGCATTGTACATCGGGCAGTGGTCATAATACAAGGATTGCCCGCCTCCAAAGGTTTTTACCAATTCATAAATATCCTTGCTTAACAGTTCAAAATGCTCACGCTGGTGTTTGATATTGCCCGCGTTCTTACTGATGTGTTCTGCGTGTTCCTTTGCATCATCTTGTATATCCTCGTAGATCTTTGCCTTGTCGGGTGCTAACGCAGCTTTATTGAAACCCGCGAAGGCCTTCCCCATTTCTTCACCTGCCGCTGCAGCATCCTTGTCATTATCATTTGCCAGGGCGTTTTTCATATTCAGGTATCCCTGCAATATATTCCCGATCGAAACGGTATCATGGGAGGAGGTGATCGTTTTATCCGGTTCCTGTTTAGTGACCACCGCCGGCTTTGAAACCACGGTCTGGTCGGCACTGTTTTTACTTTCCTTGTTATCGGAAGCCGAATTGTTACAGGCCGCAAGAACAGCAATGACAGCAATTTCAAGAATAGTATTTTTCATTTTGTTTGATTTTTCTCAATAATAAAATATCAATATGCAGGCCAAAGCAGCGGACAGGGACCGGGAAGTCTGCACAGGATAGGAAAATGTCTTATAAATACTTGTATCCGAGACCTAAAGACAAAAGCTAAAAAAATATTCCGGCAGCATTAAAATGATTCGGCGTTATAGCTTGTTATCCCTTTTCTTTAACAAGTTCAAAAATGTTCTCTCAAAGCTGATGAGCCAGTTATGGTTCGACATCCGCTGCATAGTGCCATCCAACTGGAAGCGGTACCCGATATTGAGCTTTGCATTGCTGTTGAAAATTAACTGAACAGCCGGGGCAAGATCAACAAAATGTTTTTTTACATCGAGTGTTTGTTGCACCAATAACTCCGTGTACAGGTTAATGTTGAGCTGTTTGTAATCGGTATATTCCCTGGGGAACAAGAGGTAGCCACCCGACAGGGAATAATTCATGGCCTGGTAAGCCCGGGCCGGAACATAGATTACTTTGTTGTTCCTGGATTTATCCAATACCTGGGTATGCCCGACCGTTGCTGATAAAGCAAACTTATTCCAGAGCTGGGTGGCGATGATACCCGCGTCAATACCACTTTTATCTCCCATTAATGTTATCTCGTCATAATGAAAAGGAGCCTGCGTGGCTGAGGCTTCCGCGAAAACAGCCATCCGAAAATGCCGATGGATTTCGTCTTTGGAAAGAAAACGGTATTTGGCGTAGACATTCACCGATTCGTACCGGAATTGGGGCGTGTGCATGTTGCTCAAAGTCCCGCCCAGATGAAGCATAAACTTTTTACTGAAACCAAACATCAGTTGCGGCATCAATCGCTGCGAGAACCGCCCGTATATTCTGTCGCGGGTAACCAAATGATCCATCATCTTTATACTCAGGGAATGCGCGGGCATATTGGAGGCGGGTTCGGTGAAGACATAGAGTTCCTGGCTATGGGTCTTCACGGCAATAAAAAAAAGA
>CAYSIU010000446.1:0-2835 GCA_964431095.1 uncultured Chitinophaga sp.
GAAGCCTTATGTTGGCGGTTCGTTGTTTATTGTCCTGATGGCTCATAGTAAAGTGTACCACTCTTGTCGCAGGTTTTTCTCTCACTGTTTCAAGTAATGAAGCGCAATACTTCCTGATTTGAAAATCTTTGACTCAACAAGTTTTAATTGTGATTTCTCCTGTAGGTTAATGCTTTCCAACAACCGTCTCCCTTTTCCTCCAAATACCGGAAAAATGACAAACCGATATTCATCCACGAGGCCAAGTTGTATAAGCTGCGAGGGGATATCTACACCACCGGTCAGTATACTTTTACCTTGTCCCTGTTTCAATTTTAGTATTTCGTCTTTAAGGTTCGCACGCACAATTTCCGTGTTTTCCCCTTCTGCCTTGTCCAGTGTTTTTGAAAAAACAATAATTTTCCTGACAGCCACAAACGCCTGAGCAAATTCGATATCTGTTTTTGTCTCACCGAAAGGGTTTTTTGCGATATCGGGCCAATAAGGAACCATCAATTGATACGTTTTCCGTCCATAGACGAACGCATCGGCATCTTGGACAAGACGGATGAAATAATCATACAGATCATCAGGAGGGATCCCCACTTGTGTATGGTCGCAGCAACCATCGATAGTAAGGTTGATTGCGTAGATTAGATTTCTCATTTGATTAAATTTAAATTGACTGTCAATTCATTACTTGTGATGCACGCTTTACAATGACGCCAACGGAAAAGCATTTGCGCCCTTGGCGGCGGTTGCGTTCCGTCGCCCATGGCATATGCCGGTGATTAAAGTTAAGAAGATGAGGTTAAGCAAACAAGCTGAGTTAACATCCGTCACGCTGGAGCAGAAACTGAACAGAAAACTAAAGCTGAAACACGGGAGGAGGAAGCCGGCATGGCGACAAATACAGTGTTAGCGGTTCATGCTATTAACTAATTTTGATGATCTTCATCATCCATATATTATTTTAAAAAATTGTTCAGGTAGGTCAAAATCGTTGTTGTCTGCATCATCACGCTAACATGCCCTTGTGAAGGAACAATAGCCAATTGCGATTTTGGCATTGGTTGCAGGTCAGCAGAAACACCGCCACCCAACAATTTGTATGTTTTCATCAACTCAATTTTATCCAGCCCATCATTGTCACCGGATATGATCAATACAGGAGCAGTCATTTTTGAAATATTGGAATCACCAACGTTGAAGGGCACTTTGGCAAAATCAAACATCTGCTGTAAAAACTTTCTCCATTTTGTTTTATCAGGTGCCACTGCATCATAGGCTGTTTTTATGGGTGTGTTATCAAAGAATTCAGGTTTAAAATCTTTAAACCCACCGTTCACTATCGGTAGCCAGCCACTGGTTTTATAAGTAGAAGAAATGATGACTAGTTTTCTTAACCGTTTAGGGTTTTTTACCGCAAACTGGTATGCCACAGAGCCGCCCATACTATAACCGGCTACGTCAGCACTGTCTATTTTCAGGTAATCCATTACTTTTTCAACATCACTTGCTAAAGTAGTAATTGATAATTTTCTATCAGAAAACGGTGTATGTCCATGACCTTGCATTTCAATGGCAATTACTTTTCTTGTTTTTGACAATTCTGGTATCAATTGTCCCCAGTTCATATCAATTGTATAAAAAGCACCGTGTAGTAAAATGATAGGCTTACCCTCACCATATACTTCGTAATAAACTTTGATGCCATTGACAGGTGCATAACCGCTATCAGCAGGTTTAGTCCGTTGTCCGTGCGACTGAAATGCTGTAAAAAAAAGTACAGCAATTATTAATATCAACTTGGAAACATCAGTTCCTTTAAATACTCGTTTCATAAAATCTTGTTTAAATTTTCTTTTTTATAGACAGTGTAAAAATAGCGGGCATTACAATGGTTTATGCTGTGTAAACACGACAATTTAAGGTGGGAATTCCGTCATCTTCTTCAAGTTGAAGGAAGTTTTGTAGGGCTTGCATACAACGTCCAGGGCTTGGCGCCCAGACGAAGCTGCGCATGTCTGGACAAGTCCTGACGATCCGCCTGCGGCGGATGTCGGGACAGGCTGTGGCCAGGATAAATTTACGATTTTTAGAAATGCAGGCTAGCAGCTTAAGTTTCCTTGCAAGCTGACGGCCGGATAACTATAGCGCCAAACCGCTTGTTATAGGCAAGCGACTAAATCTTCATATAATTGATCTCTCCATCTCTGAGCACACCCAAAATCAAGAACTCTACCCTTATTGGGGAAGCAATTAAGGTAGAATCCCTTGTCATCTACCAGAATTGTGATATAATATGACTGAATAATTAAATTATTTTCAAAAAACAAATAGTAGTTCCTATCCGATTTAAGCAATTCCCAACGGTTAATATCCTTTTGCTTTTGAATAAGCCTTTCCTTATAATCCAGGGGTTTGCTATCCTCATAAAATGTAATTCTCAGTTTTCTTAAAGTTTCAATTGGTATGTAAATGCTAAACGCTAATAAAAAAACCATGATTATTGTGCCAAACAATTGCATTTCAGTCCATTTTAAGTTTATATAAAATAGTCCCCAAACTGAAACAAGAAAATACAATGCATATAGCCACCAGGTGGGAGAACTACCTGGAATTTCTGATGTAGGGATTTTACCCTTTCTAATAATATCTTCAAAATTTAAGGACTCTCCCATGAGCTTGCCTATAACAACCACGGCTTGCTGCCGTGACCAAAAGTAAATTTACAACTTTAGGAGTGCAGGCCGGGCGGCTAACTTTTCTTCATCCAGTCGGCCCTGCCGTGTCGCCATGGCGGCAAGCCTTATGTTAGGCGCTGTTTTTTATTCAATGATCACTTCAGTTAAT
>CAYSIU010000447.1:0-2833 GCA_964431095.1 uncultured Chitinophaga sp.
TTTCTCATTGAAGTCGGGGGATGCCGTATATTCCAAAATCCAGTAAAGACCTGTCGTCTTTTTCTGGATGGCATAGGCCAGTGATTTCAATCCCCAGGCGTTCTCTGCCACGACGACAGCACCCGCATCGGTGACCAGCTTTGCATATTTTTTCTGCTCGGCCTTGAATTCGTCATCGCTCAGAACCGGGGTAAAAATCACCATCAATTCATAATTGTTCATTTTACCTGTTTGATGTTAATAATTCGATTTGACCCAATGGACAATCCGCCGGTTGGCGAAAAGAATCTGCGAATACAGATTTGGGGGCCGCAAAGATAGGGACTTATGACCATAAAAAGGAGCCTGGAAAAAATGTTTTTCAGCTATTGGGCAAAAGTATGTTCTTGCAAATCATTGATAATAAAAGGGGAGTATCAGGGTCTTTTTCATCATAAGAGAAAGTCGTGGACAGTATGTTGCTATATCCATTGGAAGGAAAACCGAACGATTCCATGGCCCCGCCCGGGAGTCCCAAAAAATTCGGGCAAAACAATTTTAGTGGTAAACAGGTTCATGCACCGATCGCCGGATATCAAGAACCTTTAGCTGCAGGCTTGTGGTCCCGTTCCATTCGTTTTCGTCTATTTTGCAGGCGATATCCAGGGGTCTTTTTTCTTCTATCAATGGAAATTTCTCCGCCATGCTGAACCCGATCCCGGTAATGGTAGTATGATCCTGTTTTAATGAAAAACGAATATGATCCTCTTTTACGATCCTCGACCAGCCGGTATCCATTACATTGCGGATAAGAAAAACCGGTCTTGGATTTTCCGGACCAAAGGGTTCCATCTGGGAGAGAATATCATAAAAAGATTGCCTGATAGTGGGTAAAGAAATTTCAGCGTCAATGCGGATCTCCGGAACGAGTTGTTCCGGGTGGATGGTGGACGAAACAATGGATTCAAATTTTTGACGGAAGGCATCAACTTCCCCAAGCTCCATCGTGAGCCCCGCTGCTGCAAAATGTCCACCATAACCCAGTAAATGATCGCGACAGGCATGAATGGCTTCGTATAAATTGAATCCGGGCACACTGCGGGCACTTCCTGTGGCGTACTCACCCGATTGGGTAAGTACGACGGTAGGACGGTAATAATGTTCAATCAAACGGGAGGCTACAATGCCTACCACTCCTTTGTGCCAATGGGGTTGAAAAACCACGGTCGACTTTTTATTCTTCCATTCATCCCGTTCATTTATCATCGCCAATGCTTCTTCGGTAATAGTGCTATCTGCTTCTTTCCTGTCCGTATTATCGCTGTGAAGCATTTCGGCAAAATGAAAAGCTTCTTCCTCTGATCCTGCTATAAACATCTGCACAGCTTTTCGGGCATCATCCATCCTGCCGGCTGCGTTCACCCGGGGAGCGATCATAAACACCAGGTTGGTGATATGGAGTTTCTTTGCAAGGCCACTGAGTTTAGCCAGTGCACCGATTCCGTAATTCGGATGTTTATTGGCTTTCAACAGGCCATGAAACGCCAGGATCCTGTTCTCACCCGTCATGGGAACAATATCCGCTGCAATGGCGGTGGCCACCAGGTCAAGCCATTCAAACGCGGTATCCTCCGGCAACTGCAATCGTTCTGCCAATGCGGTTACCAATTTAAAACTAATCCCGCATCCGCAAAGCTCCTTGTAAGGGTAAGGGCAATCTTTTTGTTTTGGGTTCAGGATGGCAACAGCCGGGGGTATGGCTTCATCGGGCAGGTGATGATCACAAACAATGAAATCTATTCCACATTCTTTGGCATAAGCAATCAGATCGGCAGATTTGATGCCGCAATCCAGTGATATAATTAAGGCAAAATTATTTTCTCTCGCAAATTCGATCCCGGCTTTACTGACCCCGTATCCTTCACGGTAACGGTTCGGGATATAAAAATCAAGGTATGGATGGATCTTTTTAAGAAACTGGAACAGGCAGGCAACCGCCGTGGTGCCGTCCACATCATAATCCCCGAACACTAAGATCTTCTCCTTATTATGGATACCGGTGATCACCCTGTCCACGGCCTTTTCCATGTCTTTCATCAGCCAGGGGCTGTGCAGTCCGCTGAGCCGGGGACGGAAAAAATCTCTTGCTTCTTCAAACGTTTCAATGCCGCGCTGAATGAGCATATGACAAAGAACAGGTTTTATTTTCAGGGTCTCCTGTAATGTGTTCACTTTCTTTTCGTCCGTCCTTAATATGTTCCACCTTCTTTGCATCAAACCGCATGCTCCTGTTTGGATCACTTGTAATTTGTACTTAATATTTCCTGTCGGTCACAAAAAGAACCATGTCTTCCAGTCCTTGCCGTGTGGGGGTGGCAGGAAACTCATGAAGGATGGCCAGCGCCTGATTTTTAAATTCGTTCATTTTACCGACCGCATAGGTAATCCCTCCTGTTTCCGTTACTTTGTCTATCACCCATTTTACTTTTTCTTTATCCCGGTTATTGTTTTTGACAATATAAATGATCTTTCTGCGGGTTTCCTTATCTACCTGGTTGAGCGTATAAATAAGTGGCAGGGTCAGTTTTTTTTCTTTAATGTCATTCCCGGTCGGTTTGCCGATGTTTTCACTTGCATAGTCGAAAAGGTCGTCTTTTATCTGAAAAGCCATACCGGTTTTTTCACCGAATTCGTGTGTTTTTTCTGTCATTGCTTCGTCATTACTGCTGCTCCAGGCTCCGGCGGCACAGGCAGAAGCGAGGAGGGAAGCTGTTTTATTGCGAATGATTTCGTAATAAATCTTTTCTTTGATATTCAGGGTCCTCGGTTTTTGGTTCTTCAGCAATTCGCCTTT
>CAYSIU010000448.1:0-2831 GCA_964431095.1 uncultured Chitinophaga sp.
GATCGCCATCCGGGATGAGATCAACAGTCGCCAAAAAAATCGTTAGCCATTAAGGACATGAATTATTATGAACCTGCCCGCCCAGTCAGGTTACATGAAAGTTAATTTCATGTAAGGGTTTTTATGTAGGGGGAAATTCGTTCAATCATGATTATATTCGTACCATTCGTATAATTCGTGCAATTCGTGTAATTCGTGTAATTCGTGTAATTCGTGCTAACCTTTCCTAACTGCAAGATCAACCTGGGCCTTCATATCCTCCGCAAAAGAAGTGACGGCTACCATGACCTTGAAACCGTTTTTTACCCGATCCCGCTTTGCGATGCGCTTGAGATCATTAAGATCGGCTCATCCCGGAAAAGCCCAACCCTGCCTTTTTCTTCCTCCGGTCTTTCGATCCAGGATGATAATACTTCCAATCTTTGTGTGAAAGCCTATAAACTGCTGAAAAAAAAATTCCCCAAACTTCCGCATATACAAATGCACCTGCATAAGGCGATCCCTTCCGGTGCCGGTCTCGGAGGCGGAAGCGCCGATGCAGCATTCACCCTGCAATTGCTCAACAAATTATTCGGTTTGAAGATATCCAAGGAGCAATTAATGAAATATGCCGGTGAACTGGGTAGCGACTGCTCTTTTTTCATTATCAATAAACCCTGTTATGCCACCGGTAAAGGCGAATCCCTGGAAGAGATCGCGCTGGATCTTTCTTCCTGGAAGATCGTGGTCGTCAATCCCGGTATTCATATCGACACCGGGCAGGCTTTTTTCAATATCAAGCCCGTCGAGCCGGAACAATCGATCAAGGAAACCATTGCAAAGCCGGTGGAACAATGGAAATACCATCTCCAGAATGATTTTGAAAAAGTGATTTTCCAACGTTACAGTGAAATCGTTGACATAAAAGACTACCTGTATAGTTGCGGCGCTGTTTATGCTTCCATGAGCGGAAGCGGGAGCACGGTATTCGGTCTGTTTCCCCGCCAGAAAGAACTCCAATTGTCCTTCCCAAGTAATTATTTTGTGCGGGAATTAGCCGGCCAGCTGCAATAAATTCTCCAGGTCAAGCGCCTCGATTACCATTTGCAGGCTTCCGTCTGCATTTCTTGGCCATTGGTCTTTAGGCCGATCCCAGTATAACTCCACCCCATTCCTGTCAGGATCATCAAGGTAGATAGCTTCAGATACCCCATGATCAGATGCTCCTGTCAGGGGATAGTTGGCATCCACCAGTCTTTTCAATGCAAGGGCCAGGTCTTTACGTGTGGGATATAAAATAGCGGTGTGATATAAACCCGCCGCCCTCACGGGAGCAGGACCTGCATTCTTACTGTGCCATGTATTTAATCCAATATGATGATGATAGCCGCCTGCAGAAATAAATACTGCGCTGTCGCCATAATATTGCTGCACTTCAAAACCCAGCAGGTCGCGATAGAATTTCAGTGAACGTTCAAGATCGGTGACCTTTAAATGCACATGGCCAATTCTTACTGCATCCGGTAACTTATAGGACATAATAAAGAAGTTTAGATGTTGAGCTGACTAAAATGAACAATGTGACTTATTTCGTATTTTTGACCAAATTTCGAGCTATCTGGCAGAATTCCTACATATCGTTTTTCCTCAAAAAAAATCTTGACCTGCTGGATCATCGAGGATGATGCCGGCATCTTACTGCATTTCCGCCCTGTCCTGTTTACTAATAGTATAAATTATTTTATTTCTCTTAATTAAAACTCTATGCAAACCGGAATTGATATGTCTGAGAAAACACAATATTACCTTGAACTCGAAGAACGATACGGCGCGCACAATTACCACCCGGTTCCCGTGGTGTTAAGCCGGGGTAAAGGGGTTCATGTATGGGACGTGGAGAGTAAACAATACTATGATTTCCTCAGCGGCTATTCGGCTGTCAACCAGGGTCATTGCCACCCGCTTATTGTCCAGGCTTTTTTGGAACAGGCCCAAAAACTGACCCTGACCAGCAGGGCTTTTCACAATGATTTGCTGGGAGAATATGCAAAATTTATCACTACTTTTTTTGGATATGATAAGGTATTGCCTGTGAATACCGGCGTGGAAGCGGTGGAAACTGCCATCAAGCTTTGTCGCAAATGGGCGTATGAAGTAAAGGGAGTCGAAAAAGATAAAGCAGTGATCATTGCCTGCAAAGGAAATTTCCATGGACGCACCACGGGTGTGATTTCATTCAGCAGCGACCCGGCTGCCACCAACCACTTCGGACCTTTTATACCAGGATTTACGATCATTCCCTACAATGATCCCATGGCCCTCGCAAAAGCTTTGGAAAACAGGAACGTCGCGGGTTTCCTGGTAGAACCCATCCAGGGCGAAGCCGGAGTAGTGGTGCCAGATGCAGGATATCTTGCCAAAGCAAAAGCACTTTGTGAAGCGGCCGATGTATTATTTATCGCCGATGAGATACAAACCGGTCTCGCCAGGACCGGCAAAATGCTGGCCTGTGATCATGAAAATGTTCGTCCGGATATTTTATTGCTGGGCAAAGCACTTAGCGGTGGTATGATGCCCGTGAGTGCCGTACTTGCGGATGACCCTATCATGCTGACGCTACAACCCGGGGAACATGGTTCCACCTATGGCGGCAATCCGCTGGCCTGTAAAGTGGCCATCACAGCACTGCAGGTGCTCAGAGAAGAAAAGATGGCGGAAAATGCGATCATCATGGGTGAATTGTTCAGGAAAGGGTTACAGGCGCTCGCTTCCAAATATATATCGGTGATCCGGGGAAAAGGATTGCTGAATGCGATCGTCATCCGGCATCCGCACAAAGAAGCGGCCTGGGA
>CAYSIU010000449.1:0-2825 GCA_964431095.1 uncultured Chitinophaga sp.
GTGAAATAATGATCACGCAGAAGGAAGACCAACTCAGCGGCATTGCTATTGCCGCAACCATTGAAGGACTGAGACCTCTCCTGATCGAAGTGCAGGCGCTGGTGACCCAATCAGTTTATGGCACGCCCCAACGGACTGTCAGCGGATTTGATCTCCGCAGATTACAATTACTCCTGGCAGTATTGGAAAAAAGAGGCGGTTTTCATTTTGGTATAAAAGATGTTTTCTTAAATATAGCCGGCGGGATAAAAGTAGAAGATCCTTCTACTGATCTAGCCGTTCTCTGCGCCCTGCTGTCTTCTTATGAGGACACGCCCCTGCCTCATCATATTTGCTTTGCCGGCGAAGTGGGTCTGAGTGGAGAAATCAGAGCTGTCAACCGGATCGAACAAAGGGTCGCAGAAGCCGAAAAACTGGGATTTGAAAAGATCATTGTCTCCAAATACAATCCGAAGGGATTATCCAGGCAAAAAACAGGCATAGAGATGCTGGCCATGGGGAGAGTAGAAGAGGTTTACAAATATTTATTTTAAAATTCCGGGATTCTTTTCTCCTTACAAATTGTGAAAAGAAGTGATAGGATGATAACATTAAAAGAGATAAGGGATTCTGTTTTACATCTATTCTTTCCCCATGTATGTGCGGGGTGTGGAAGTGACGTGCTGAATGAAGATAGTATGCTTTGCATGCACTGTATGGAAGAAATGCCGGAAACAAATTTTGAGCAGCATCCCCACAACCCTGTTGAGAAACTCTTTTGGGGCAGGTTACCGCTGGTCGCCGCCACTGCACAATTTTATTTTACAAAAGATTCGCTGATACAGCAGCTTATGCACCAGTTTAAATACAAGAGGAACCGGGACCTGGGGTTGCAGTTGGGCCGGATCATGGGCGAACAATTGCAGCGATCGGAGCGGTTTAAAGCCGATGCACTGGTGCCTTTACCTCTTTTCCCTGCTAAAGAAAAGCGACGGGGATATAACCAGGCTGGACTGCTTTGCCGGGGGATGGCGGAAAGCATGCACTTGCCGGTGCTGGATAAAGTGGTGGTCCGCCCGGAACACACCGAGACACAGACCCAAAAAGGAAGGATAGAACGATGGAAGAATATGGAAGGGAAATTTCTTTTGACCGACCCGGCAGCAATTCGCGATAAACACGTTCTGCTGGTGGATGATGTGGTTACCACCGGGGCTACACTTGAATCCTGCGGCAATGAACTGTTGCAAGCAGGAAATCTGCAATTGAGTGTTGCCACACTTTGCATCGCTATGAAATAGTGAATGATCAATAAAGTACCCGCTGAAAGAAGAGAGGTCTTTCCCAAAAGAATATTCCCTATTCAGCATTGAGGTTTTCGCATTAATTTTGAATTCCATGAGGCTTTCCGGATTCATTTTCCTCCTTTCATTCCTGATCCTTTTTTCCTGCAGAAAAGATTCTTTTATTACTTCGGGTGATGCCAGGGTGACCCTTAGCGCTGATACCTTAAAATACGACACCCTTTTTGTTACGGCCGGCTCCACGTACCGGACATTTAAAATCATCAATGAAAACAACCAAAAGCTCCGTCTGTCTTCTTTAAAACTGATGGGAGGTGCCGGTTCTTTTTACCGGATGAATGTGGATGGTGTAGCAGGAACCCAGTTCAGCAATTTGGATATAGATGCAAATGACAGCTTATATGTTTTTGTCCAGGTCAACATCAACCCCAATGCGAATAACCTTCCTTTCATTGTCAGAGACAGCATCCTGATCAGTTATAATGGCCGGAACAGGTGGGTACAGTTGGAAGCCTGGGGGCAGAACGCCCATTTCTTCAGAAACAAAACCGTTTCTGCTAACGAAATCTGGAATAATGATCTGCATTATGTTATTCTTGGGTACCTGCTGGTTGATACGAACCGTACACTGACCATCAACAAAGGTTGCCGGATTTATATTCATGCAGATGCGCCGATCCTCGTAGACGGCACGCTGCAGGTAAATGGATTAAAGGATACCGCCGACAGGGTTTATTTCCGCGGCGACAGGTTAGATGATCCCTATAAGGATTACCCGGCGGGTTGGCCAGGTATCTTTTTCCGTGGTGTGGCAAAAGATAATGTATTGAATTTTGCAGTTGTCAAAAATGCTTACCAGGCGATAGGCGTACAGGATCCATCTCCCAATGCCAACCCGAAACTGATGCTCAATGAATGTATCATTGACAATGCTTATGATGCCGGGATCGTTTCTATCAATTCAAGTATCCAGGCAAGGAACTGCCTGGTCAGTAACTGCGGTAAAAATGTTTTTTTAGTCAAAGGAGGAAATTACCAGTTCACGCATTGTACCGTAGCGACCTACGCCAACCCTTATATTGATCACCGCAATCCCGTGTTAGTGGTAAGTAATTTTATCACCGTAAATAATAACCCTGTTACCGCCAATCTGGACGCCGTGTTCCGGAATTGTATCTTCTGGGGTGAGAATGGCCTGGTGAACGATGAAGTGACCGTTCTGAAAAACGGAAACACGATATTCAATGTGAACTTTGACCATAATCTCTGGAAAGTGCAGACCGTTCCCGCCAATATTACCAGCAACCAGATTATCAACAACCAGCCTCCCCAGTTTGATAGTATCAATACCTATAAAAATTATTATGATTTCCGGCTCAAAGCCTCTTCCCCGGCCTTCGATAAGGGTGTCAACGCCGGGGTAATCATTGACTTAGACGGGAAACCGCGACCAATTGTGCTGCCCGAACTGGGATGCTTTGAAAAACTGTAGTCTTTACCTTTTAAATAATTATGACAAATGAAAGCGCCAGGTTAGCTTAA
>CAYSIU010000450.1:0-2820 GCA_964431095.1 uncultured Chitinophaga sp.
GGGAACACCCTGAGATGAACGTTGTCAAACATCACAACGTATCTTCTTTTGTTGAGCCCGGTAGATTGAATTACCCGGATATGCTGATCGTGGGAAAGGTGGGTTGGGGAGAAACCATGCAACCGACAAGATTGACACCGGATGAACAATACACCCATATTAGTCGGTGGTGTCTGTTATCTGCTACCCTGCTGATCGGTTGCGATATCAGCAAGATGGATGATTTCACTGTGTGCCTGCTGACCAATGACGAAGTGCTGGCCCTTGACCAGGATCCATTGGGCAAAGAAGCAACACGCGCTATTACAACGGATGGTTACCAGGTATGGATAAAAGAGTTGGAAGATGGAAATAAGGCGCTGGGCATTTTCAATCTCAAAGACGAGTTTCAATCGGTACGGGTTGACTGGAAAGAATTAAAGCTGGGAGACCGTTTCAAAGTAAGAGATCTTTGGCGTCAAAAAGATTTGGGGATATTTTCTTCTTTTGTCAGCAACGTGGCTCCGCATGGGGTAACCCTGGTAAAAATCTCAAAGTGATCTGGTTTATAGCAGGTCTCTCCTGCTGATCCATTAACTATAATTCAAGAATAACGGCCCCGAAATGGGGCCGTTGGCTTACCCGATATAAAGAAGAGAGAAATTGTTCATTTACCTCCAGTGTCCGCGTATCCATATATATCCTCTGCGGGTATATTTCCAATGACCGGGCACCCATATTTCGCCAATACGCCTCGGTCGGGCCCAATGCCCCGAACGCAGACATACTGGCCGCCCCGCCATTCCCACTCGGGGCCGATCCATATTGCTTCTCTGTATGGTGCGGGGCCTGGTGCCATCATATGGGCTCCCACCGGGAAACTTAGTTGTACTCTTACATGTTGTGCTTTCGCAGATGTTCCCAGGGCCGCGAACAACACTGCGAGAATCAGGGACTTTATTTTCATCGCTGTTTTTTTCGGCGATTATGACCCGCCGGGGATGACAAGGTTTATTTGCTCTGCCATTCTTTTCCTAACTTCCCTTATTATGAAACTGGACAGGCTCCGCCCCACCAAATACCTGCGCTACTTTCACCTGCCCCATCTTTTTGCACACAAAAGAACGAAAGAAATACTCTCCATTAATCCGACCGTGATCCCTCACCGGGAAGAAGCCAGGGACGTGGGGATCACCATTTACGATTACGACGCCGAAACGCTTAAAGAAAAAAAACTATCTGTTATTGACGGTTGTTTCGAATACAAAAGCAGCGGCCGTACCACCTGGATCAATATTCATGGTCTCCGTAAGGCCGATGTGGAAGCCCTCTGTTCCCAATTTGATATCCACCCCCTGGTCGTGGAGGACATTCTCAGCGTCAACCAGCGACCCAAGATGGACGAAGCCGAAAACAGCATATTCTGCCTCCTGAATATGCTTTATTATAAAGTAGAAAAGGATGTGATCGAGCAGGAACAGATCAGCATCCTCCTGAGTAACCAGGTCGTCATCAGCTTCCAGGAAGATGCGGGGCATGATGTATTCCATCCCTTGCGTGAAAAATTAAAGGCTCATAGCAGCAAGCTCCGGCAACGGGGGGCCGACTACCTCTGTTATACCCTGCTCGATCTTGTCGTGGATCATTATTTCGTGGTCATGGAAAAACTGGGCGAACGGATTGAAATAGTAGAAGAAGAAGTAACCCGCGGCAATAACCCGAGGGCGCTTGAACATATTACCCAGCTAAGGAAAGAGCTGATCGTATTAAAAAGAAATTTTTCCCCGGTACGTGAACTGATCAATGGTTTTTTACGCACCGATAGCCCGCTGCTGGAAGACCGTCACACAAAATATTTCAAAGACGTGTATGATCATATCGTACAGGCCATCGATCTTGTCGAGAATTACCGGGATGTAACCATGAGCATGCAGGACCTGCATCTCAACAACATCAATTTAAGAATGAATGAAGTGATGAAGGTCATGGCGATCGTAACCTGCCTGCTGGCGCCCGCCACCGTGATCGGGGGTATCTTCGGAATGAACTTTGAAAATATCCCGTGGCTACATAACCCCTATGGTTTTTTTGGAGCAGTCGGCTTCATGCTCCTGATCCCTGTATGGATGTTATGGATATTCCGCAGGCGTGGATGGTTCTGAATGACTATACCGCGGTTCTTTCTGTAATTCAACCCCGGGCTTACTGCTTATTCTTTTCTTTTATAAACCGGGACGGTGCTGCAGGGCTCACCATACATGATACTTTTTGCAACGGGTCGAAGCATTTTCGTGACTTCCATATATACATAATCAGCGATCGGGGTTTCTCCACAGCCCTTTATGACCACTCTTTTGCCCGTCATCTCATTGATAGGAATAGAGGATAGGTTTTTCAAAAAAAGCGTTTTGTGCAACTCTTTTTCATCGCCCATTACTATTTCCCCTGCTACCGGCTGCAGGTAAGAGGCCACCAGCATATAGGCCCATACCGGTATGATGGCATCAATGCTGCAGGTAATGGCCACATTTTTCCCCCGGTATTTTTCCCAATCCTGCTCTTTGAGAGCTTCCCTGAAATCTTTTTCTTTCAGTATCATGCTCTTGAAAAGATAATCTTTCAGATCGAACACAATGTTTTCACCCCGGGGGTAGTAGGTTTCCAGGTCAAGCGTTATTATCCCGCTTTCAGCCACTTTATTAATGATCGGCTCACTCATGTTTACTCCTCTTGGTTACTGGAGTTCTGTAAAATTAACAATTTGCCCGCGCCGTTGTTTGCGACATCCGTAAAACAAAGAGTCCCTGTGCGACAGGGACCCTGAAAGAAAATAGTTACAAA
>CAYSIU010000451.1:0-2812 GCA_964431095.1 uncultured Chitinophaga sp.
GTCCCATCCATCGGCCGGCTCGGGTTCCCGCAGGGTTTGGTTGGCATCTCTTGAACGGGCGGCGGCATTCGGCTTTTGCCTGCTGATCACTACTTCCGACAAACCCCTGCTGTCTTCCTGCATCACCACGCGGTTACCGGCAGCATCACTTCTTAACTGTGTATTATTATTTTCAAAGCCGATGGAACGAACCTGCACATTCAGGAGTGAATCCGGAGAAGTGAGCGTAAAATTGCCGTTGGCATCCGTATAGGTGCCGACATTATCCTGGACATTGGTGACATTAGCAAAAGGCACACCGGTATTAGTGGCATCGGTGACCCGCCCACGGAACATATTCATTTGTTGTTTCTGGGAATATTGATAGCTGTTGGAAGCAACTTTAGCTAATGCTCTTTTGTTCTTCATATCGTCATTTGGCTGCCCGGCAGGAACTCCAAAAGAATCCATGGCCGCATTCTGTTTGTTTTCACCGGTTATTTTATTGTTCACTTCTTTACGGGGAGCTGCTGTTTTTTCGTCTGCTATTTCGTTGGTGGCTGCGAGGTCTTTTTTGTCTTCTGCATTTTTGATCGTTACGGAACCAACTGGTGGTGAGGTTACGGTAACAGGCTTTACTTCGCGGTTGATATTCTCCGGTCCTGTCTTGCTCTCGGATTTAGGCTGGGCTTTACCGGCACCCGTGACGACGACCTGGTGATCGGCATCCGGTACTGACTTTCCTTTCTTTTCTTCGGTTGTTTTGAGGAAACCTGACTGGTTGTTTTCCGTTGTTGTGGTAGATACCGGGGTGGAATTAGTGACAGTGTCTGTTTTTTTAGCTTCTTCTTTTGGGGTGGATTTTAACTGGGCGATCCCGGTTTCTTTTTTATTGAAAAGGAACTGGTAAGCCAACAAACCTGCCCCGGCCAGTACAACGATCATAGCGGCTGCTTTCAGCCAGGGGAAAGGTTTTTTGCGTTCGCTTCCAATGAGTACAGTTTTTTCGGCGGCTGTTTTTTCAGCCAGTCTTTTTTTCAACTCCTCTATATCCGCAGTAACGTTCAGGCCCGCGACAGCATAACCCTCCAGCGCGTCGGCCAGGAAGGGATCATCCAGTGCCGCTTTCTCCAATTCATGTCTTTCTTTGGAGGAAAGCAGGCCCCTGTGATATCTTTCAATATCAGCTCCTGTAAATTTCTTTATGTTATCACCATTCGACATATCACTATAAAAAGTTCAATTTTTTCTCAAGATTCCGAACTCCCGGCTCCGGACTCAGGATTTTTGACCCCGGATTCCCGGCTCTCCATACATATTTTCAAATTCCGCCTCCCATTCTGAATCAGACTTCTCACCTGGTTCCAGTCCTGGCCGGTCATTTCCACGATCTCGTTATAACATTTTCCTTCCAGGTAAAAAAGTTTGATCGCTTCGCGCTGTTTCTCTGTCAGGGTGCCCAAACAATATTCCAGTTTTTTGAAATTCTCTTCTTTTTCGAGCACACCATTCAGATGCACATTTTCTTCCGATTGCACAAGCTCGGTCTTGAACTCCACTGTTTTGAGATTCTTCGGCGTCCGCAATTGCATCAGGCAATGATTCCTGGCCACCTGGTGCAGCCACCCTTTGAAATTATCCACTTCATGTTTTTTCAATTTTACTACCAGTTCCTCGAAGATCTGCATCACGCTGTCCTTCGAAGTTTCGGGTTCTTTGTAATACTTGAGGCAGACACCATACACGAGTTCCATGTAGCGCTGGTAGAGCTCGCCCAGCACTGCCATATCAGCCGATTGTTTGTAAAGAGCCACCAGCTCTTTATCGGTCAGCGAGGTGTGGGATATATTCCGGATAAAAGCCAACAAATAAAATTAGCAAATAAAATCTGCATGGTTTCTTATGCAATTGCTAAAATACCCGCATCAGGGTATGAAACTTATTTTATGAAGCGTTTATTGTTCGTCGCCGTCCCGCTTATCCTTCTTGTCTTTGCATTCCGACCGGTTCACTTCCATACAGTAAGTGGTACGATTGCGGATGACAAAGGGAGCCCGATACCCAATGTTTCTGTGCGTGTAAAAGGTACTACTACCGGGGTCATATCTAAATCCGACGGTACTTACAACATTCTTCTGCCCGACGCCAATGGCACCTTGATCTTTTCAGCCGTTGGTTATGAAAAGAAAGAGGTGAGGGTGAATGGCCGGGCCACCATCAATGTTTCACTTTCCGCTTCTTCAACAAAAACGACTGAAGTAGTGGTTACCGGCCTGGGGAAAAAACAAGATATGTACGCCAGAGGTTATACCACCAGCCCCATGGCCAGTAACAATTACATGTACAGCCCCACGGTCAGTACTGATTACAAAGCCTCTTATGATAAAAGCTATTACCTGAAGGATGAAGTAGGAGAAGAATACAACCGGGAGGGATATGATAAAATAGTAGAGAACCGCTTTCTAAAGGTCACCGATAACCCCCTCTCCACTTTTTCAATTGATGTGGATGCGGCTTCTTACAGCAATATCCGCCGTTTTCTGAACAATGGGCAATTACCTCCCGAAGGAGCTGTGAGGATCGAGGAAATGGTGAATTATTTCACCTATGATTACCCGCAACCTAACAATGATCAACCTTTTTCCATCAATACCGAGATCTCCGATGCTCCCTGGAACAAAGATCACAAACTTGTATTGCTTGGTCTGCAGGGGAAGAAAATTCCCACTGATAACCTGCCCCCTTCGAACCTTGTTTTCCTGATCGACTTGTCAGGTTCTATGTGGTAGCCTGACAAACTCCCGCTGGTAAAAGCCCTCATGAAAATTCTGGT
>CAYSIU010000452.1:0-2797 GCA_964431095.1 uncultured Chitinophaga sp.
TAAATGAATTTTGCTCACATTTTTTAAAAAATAGTAAAAAATAATGAACGCCATTAAAGCCGGGGAGGATTGTTATTTGGTGAAAGATGAAAAGAAAGAACGGCTGATCGAATGTATCAATGATGTAATGCAGGGAGGTTCTTATCTCTCTCCATCCGTTGCTGCCAAAGCGATGAAGTACCTGCAAAAAAATTATGTGCCTGAAAAAGCAGCTCCCGGAAACCCACTTAGTAAAAGAGAACAAGAAATATTACAATGTGTGATTGATGGACATACTTATAATGATATTGCTAAAAAACTTTTTATCAGCATGGCTACAGTGAAAACACATATCTATCATATTTACGAAAAGCTCCACGTTAATAACAAGATCGAAGCTGCAAAAAAAGCAACGGGGAATCGATGGATATAAACCTCACGTTATACCTCTCTAATAATTCGTTCTCATTCGTGTAATTCGTGCCATTCGTGTCTAAAAATCATGAAAAAGGTTGATTGACTTTCGAAGTTTGCTCAACTAAGTTTGTGTTATTGATAGGGTTAGTAAGCGAAAGGGTCCTTAAAGAGCAGTTCTGCAGTTAGAATTCTAAAATAAAACAAAATTAAAAAAATGAAGAAACTCGGTATTACAGCAAAAGCAAATGGAAAGCTCTGTACGATTGTTTTTATATTGATGTCTTGGTTCAGCTATTCTCCAATTTATAGTCAGACAAATTGTACAATCAGTGGAAGCGGATGTAAGGGCTCAGGTAATTGCTCGGAACAAAAAACATTATATGATGCTAAAGGTGCTGATACAAAACATTACGCTTATTGCAGAAAAGTACAAAGGGACCCAACCGAAGGAGGAGATACTTGTGCATGTGCCGCAATTGTAAAGGAGGGCAAACGACAGGTTGCAAAATAACAAAAGGTTGTTGCCCGACATTTTACAAAGACAAAGATGGTAAAATGCCAATAACAGGAGAGTGTATTTTGATTGATTATAAAGAAAGGGGTAAAACCGTATACAAGGTTTGTAATTGTGTATACTATTATTAAATCAGTCCAAGATCATTCCACCGCTGTTAAATAAAAATAATCTTATGTCCAGATTTTTTTTAATTACAATTATTCTTACTGTAACTATAATTCTATTACCAAGGAATCTAAAAGCACAAGAAAATGACAAAGAATGTGAAGAACTTAAAAAAGAAATCACTGACTTGCAAGATTTACTCAACAGAGAAACTGCAACTCTTCAAAATCTAAAGGATCAATTAGAAAACCAACGTAACTTATCTCAAAAAGCACTTGATTCTTATAATAAATACATAAAGGTTGCCTCTTCCAGTTGGATGACTTCAGTTGACGAAGAGTTCCGGAAAGAGATACTTGATAATCTTGCCAAAGGTGGCGAAGCAATAAGAAACCTTAATAATGCAATAGATGAAGCTAATCTAAATATTCAAGCATTAAAGGGCGTTATTAATGACCTTCTGAACAAACTTGCCAATTGCGGAAAACCAAAGAAAACCGCTATGAAAGAAAAACCTTCTTCCAATAATTATCTCGTCAGCAATCCTCCAAAATTTGAAGTATGCGCCGGCGCAGGTTATGGTTTTTCATTCAACGGAAGTTTGCTGGGACAAAACAGAACTTTTACAGCAAACGACAGAACTTTTGATGGAGTGTATGATTCATGGGCAGCAGGAGGAGACGTTTATATAAAAGACTTTGTTAGATTTACTGATTGCTTGCTGGCGGGAGTTGAGTTTGATTATACATACGGCAATAATTATACATGGACACAGAATACCATTGGCCCGACTTCTACCACCACCCAGAATTACGAAGGAAGATATACCGGTTACAGTGCTACACCATTTATACAAGTAAATCCATGTCCGTCCCACCGCATTGTGCCGTATGTTGATCTTGGAGTAAGATTGAATTTTTCCAATTCTATCAAGCAAAACATTGATCAAACTCAAACCAGTAACAACAATACTACTGTCACCAAAGAAACGATCAAAGTGAAAGGATTATTTACAACAGGCTTTGATGCATCATTAGGAGTAAAATTGAATTTGAATAATCGCTGGTCATTGAATGCAGAATTGAATTCTAGTAACTCCATATTTGTTCCGGATATAGCAACACTTACCCAATACACGATCAATGGAACAGACCAACTTAATTCACTTACTACATCGCAAAAACAAACCATCTATTTAAAGAACTATACGGTTCCCACCAGTACCACCGATCCAAACAGTCCGTCGAAAGCATTGCGTAGTTCTCAGCCTGCAAGTAATTTCGGAGTTCGTTTTGCAGTGGGAGTAAGGTTTTGACTTTATATCATGTGACAGAATCCTACCAAAGTGTTAAGGGTTCCTCAACCAGCAAGTATTTTAGGGGCGAGACCAGGCATTAGTTATTCATCCTGACCAATCTGGGTAGAACTAAAGCTGAAGACGGGAGATTAACTACGCTGATCTCTTTCGCTTTGATTTACCCAAAGCCCTTGCGAGATCACTTTGTTTTTTTGCCGGCTTGCTCCGCAAAACAAGCTTTTCATGCTTCCGACAAAAAAGCCAGGCATTTTATGCCCGGCTTTGTGGTAGCCCGTACGAGATTCGAACTCGTATCACCACCGTGAAAGGGTGGTGTCCTAGCCCTTAGACGAACGGGCCAATTGATTTGCGCAGTTTGATTCAAGTTCTTCCGAGATTCCCTGCCCGACTGCGTCACGCAGGCGGGGAACTCGTATCACCACCGTGAAAGGGTGATGTCCTAGCCCTTAGACGAACGGGCC
>CAYSIU010000453.1:0-2796 GCA_964431095.1 uncultured Chitinophaga sp.
TGTAACCGCTTTGGCAAAGGGGATGACCCATCCTGTCCTTACAAATCAACCCGTCCTTAGCAGACCTGGTCCGGATATTTACCATATTTTATTTGACTCCTATGCTAACAGTCCGACCCTGGAAAAGCACTGGGGTTATCAAAACGAGATCAATCCCTACCTGGCTACTAAAGGTTTTTACACGGTTGACTCTGCCACAAGTAATTATATTTCTACGCCTTTCTCTGTTGCTTCTATATTTAACATGCAATACCTGGAAGGGGCAGAACCTTATCTATATTCCAATTCAGCAAATTTTTTGCTGGGCCAACGTGCATATGAGAATAATGAACTATTCCGGTTCCTGAAAAAACAGGGTTATACATTTTCCATCTTTTCACAACTGGAAAGCAAAAAACTGATGACGAGCCTGGGAGTGCTGGGTTTCGTCAAACCTAATGTCTGGTTAAGAAAGCAAACACTGGAAAGGATTTACCTGAGTCCCTGGATGCTTGAAAAACTGAACAACCTGTTCGGGAAAAAACATGATCAGCCTCGTATGATCCTCCGCAGCTTCAATGCCTTTCATGATTATAACCTGAAGGCCCTTCAGCATATCCGTGAAGATTGTAATCAATATACCAGGGGGTACTCGGGTAGTCCTGTTTTCAGTTACACTCATTTTTTATTACCTCATGATCCTTATATCATCGATGAAACCGGTAAACTGCTGGCAAATCCTCAAACAGAGAATACTGATAAGATGGGCTATTTACGTCAGCTTAAATATTGTAATAACCTGATCCGTGAAATTACAGAATGCCTGCTCAGTGATACAACCCGGAAAAAGATCATTATTTTCCATGGGGACCATGGTTTTAGGCATTATGCAGACTCCTCCGGTGCCGACCAGTTCGGAGCTTTGGATGTGATGTATTTTTATGACCGGGATTACTCAGGTCTGAACAAAACGGGAAGCCTGGTCAACCTGTACCGGATCATACTCAATAAATATTTTGGCACGCAATTGCCTCTACTGCCCAATCGCACACTGGCAATGGAAACAAAATAGAAGATGTCAAACCAACCCGCCGAATAATGAGCACTGGAACCACCGGGAAAACACATTACCCAGCATTGGATGGATTGAGGGGCGTAGCCATTTTACTGGTCGTCATTTTGCACAACTTCCGGTTTATGAATTATTTTTTCTTCGGGTGGCTGGGAGTGGACCTGTTTTTTGTTCTTTCGGGTTTTCTTATCACCGATATCCTGATGAACAAATTAGGCCAGCCGCATTTCCTGAGGAATTTTTATCTCCGCCGGGTGTTTCGCATCTTCCCGCTTTTTTACCTGACCCTTATCATCTTCCTGCTCATTTTACCGCATGTAAAAAGTTATACGCTCCATACCGATTATTATACCAGCCACCAGTTCTGGCTCTGGACCTATCTTCAAAACTGGCTTTTTATTTTTAAAGCACCCTACGGGGATCCTGTACTGCTCCATATCTGGTCACTGGGCGTGGAAGAACAGTTTTATCTTTTCTGGCCATTGGTGATTTTGCTGTTCCGCAAACCCAAAATCCTCCTGGCGATTGTACTGCTTTTACTGGTGGCGGTCGGGATCACCCGGTACCTGATATGGATCAATAAAATTGAGGATCTCGCTTATGCAAGTCTGTATACGTTCACGCGGATAGACGGGATCTGTATTGGCTGCCTGCTCGCGCTATTACTAAGAATCAATCCCGGCTTCCTGAAAAAAAATACGTTGTTGCTTGTATTATTGATGGCGGCTATCAATTTCGGATTTTATTTTATCAACAATCGTCATGCTTTTACGCTGCCTTATCTCGCCTTCGTGGGATACAGCACATTTGCAGTATTATTCGGCATCCTGGTATATGAAGCAGTGACCGGTGAGTCCAGATGGATACAGTTCATCTTCAATAACCGCATTCTTCGATTTTTCGGCCGGATATCGTATGGGTTCTATGTTTTTCACTGGCCGGTTTACATGTTATTTTATCCTCCACTGCTGACCTTATTCAGGGACAGGGCCCATTTCTCAATAAAGCCAGCCGAACTGGCAGGTTCGCTGCTGGTAACGGGCATCGCCATTCTCATCAGTGTTATCAGCTTCCGGTTTTTTGAAAGCCCAATCCTGAAGTTAAAATCAAGGTATAACTGAACTACCTGCACCGATCGCCGGTTTTAAAGTACTTTTGCATCGGCTTAACTGAGATGATTCATGTATAGAAAAAACGATTATTATAACCGGGCCTATAACCTGATCCATAATAAATTATTTCCCCGGCACAAACAGCTTTCTACACTGGCGATATTTGGCACCGATCTCTGTGATTCAGCCTGTAAACATTGCCTGATCTGGACAAAAAGACCGGTCAATTACCTCCCCTTTGAAAAAATTAAACAACTGATGGAGAGTAAAGCGGTCAGGCCTTCTACTACGGTGGCACTGGCCGGCGGTGAATACCTGCTTCATCCCGATGCCATCCCCATTATGGGGTGGTTCAGGGATCACCACAGGAATTTTGACCTTCTCACCAACGCCCTGCAACCCGAACTGGCGATCGAAGCCATTACAAAACATCCCCCGAGAAGATTATACATATCACTGGATGGCGACAAAGACGCCTACCTGCACATGAGAGGCAAAGATGGGTATGATGGTATCATTAAAGTGATTGAAGCCGTTCATAAAGATGTACCGATCAGCCTGATGTTCACCTTATCCCCTTACAATGATTTTGGCGATCTTGATCATGTCATCGGCGTTTGTAAAAAGTATAAT
>CAYSIU010000454.1:0-2793 GCA_964431095.1 uncultured Chitinophaga sp.
CCGGTCTCAAGGCGCGGCTCGAGCGCGCGGAGACGATCATCGAGGTTCAAAAAAAACTCTCAACGATCTTGGGCGTAGAGCTGCCCAAGACGGACGAGCAAGGCTGATGGACGCTGCGATGGAGATGGCGTCGGTAGCCGGGGTGGCCCCCCTCTGCGCGGCGCTGGCCGTGGCACGAGCGACGTTCTACCGCCGGCGCGAGCGGCAGGCCGCCGCCGAGGCGTCTGTCGTGCCCACCGCGCCTACGGCCACCGCCCCGGGCCCCGTGGTCGCCGCCGATGCGACAACGACGACGGCAGCGGCGCCTGCACGGAAGCAGTCGCCGCGTGCGCTGTCCGACGCGGAACGCGACCTGGTTCTGGCCACGCTGAACGACGACCGCTTCTGCAACCTGGCGCCCAGCGAGGTGTACGCCACGCTGCTGGACGAGGGGAAGTACCTCTGCTCCGAGCGGACGATGTACCGGATCCTGAAGGCGAACGGTCAGGTGCGCGAGCGCCGGAACCTGCTGCGGCACCCGCAGTACACCGCGCCGGAGCTGATGGCCACCAAGCCGAACCAGCTGTGGAGCTGGGACATCACGAAGCTCAAGACCTTCGTCAAGAGCCAGTACCTGCACCTGTACGTCATCCTGGACGTGTACTCGCGGTTCGTCGTCGGGTGGACCATCGCCGACCGCGAGTCGGGCGACACAGCACAGGCGCTCATCGAGCAGACCTGCGAGCGCCAGGAGATCAAGCCCGGCGACCTGACCTTCCACGCCGACAACGGGCCCGCAATGGTGGCGCAGCCAGTGGCCTTCCTGCTCGCGAGCTTGGGCGTGACGAAGAGCCATTCGCGGCCGCACGTCTCCGACGACAACCCGTTCTCGGAGGCGCAGTTCAAGACGCTCAAGTACCACCCGTCCTTCCCCGAGCGATTCGCCTCCCTGGAGCAGGCCCGTGCGTTTCTCCGCGCCTTCTTCGCCTGGTACAACACCCAGCACCACCACGACAGCCTGGGCCTCCTCACGCCCCACGACGTGCATCACGGCCTCACCGCCGAGCGCCTCGCCGGTCGCGCACGCGTGCTCGACGCCGCCTATGCCGCGCACCCCGAGCGCTTCGTCCGCCGGCCCCCGACGCCAGCGACACCACCTCTGGCCGTTTGGATCAACCCTCCAAAGGCCGACGAAATCGCGATGCCGCAAACTGTTGACGCGAATGCCGCGAGCCTAAATTGATCAATTCACTGTCTCAAATTCGTTGACAGGTTCCGGATCGGCGGTGGGCGACTTGGTGAAGTCTCCGACCCAGATCAGATAGACATTGAGGCCGGCCTTCATGACAGGCCCGCCGCCGTACTCTATCGGACGCGCATCGTTGACCGCCGGGTAGTATGGCCCTGGCTGAGGGATTCCGACCCGCAGCGTCCGTGTGGCGGTATCAACCACGCCGCCCGGGACGTCCTCCTGCTCGAACGCGGCGGGAGCGATCACCCGCGTGATGTGGATGAGTCGGAGGCTGCTGCGAGCGTCGGGTGGCAGTTGCGCGATCACTCGATCGTCGTAGGGTGCGACGACTTGAACGGAACCGGCCGGGAACGATCCTGTGCCGACGACTTCGAAGGCGGGGCCGACGGCGGCCTGCGCCGGCGACACGAACGTTTCTCGCTCTTCCAGCGTGGGTCCTTCCCGAAGTCCGGACACCGAAAACGGTGGCAGCGTGCCCGCCTTCACCTCGAGCACCAACCCTTTCAGCTCTGGCGACGTGCCGATGAATTGCCGCGTCGCGCCCGTCGGCGGAGGGCTACCGTCAGTCAGGACCACGCGCGCCACACGTGACTGCACCGGCGAGCGTGTAGAGGTGAGTTCCAGCTCGAACGTCTGAGCCCTGATTGGTGCTCCCCCCTTGTGGCCCCCCGAACAGCTGCGCAGCAGGTAGCCGTCCGTCTCGGTCGTGGGCCTGCGGGGCGGCTCGTAAACGCAGCGGACCGTGCGTGGTCCCTCGATGCGTTCGTCGTGCACCGTGAAGGAGAGTGTGACCTGCGATTCGGCAGCGGTCGGACCACCCTCGACCCGCAGAGGGACATTCACGGAGATGGGCACACAGAAGGTGTGCGCATCCACCGTGCGGGCCTCGCGTACGGACGTCCGTCCGGAGGTGCCACGCGGGGCGATCGAGGCTGACAGCTCCACCGCCTTCCAGTCGCCGCACAGATCCGGCACCGGCTCGGCAGCGCATGCATCCTTGCGCTGGAGTGCCAGCCGCTCTGTCGATACAGGTTCACTGCCATCGCGGACCGGCTTGCAGGCCAGCGAGGCACACACAGACAAAGCCACGACCGATAGGAGCCAGGATCGGGACAGATTGCCGGGACACCGATGATGAATGCGCATGAGCGGGTCTGCTGAGCAAACGCCGGGCCAGCCATTCTCTCGACGTCATCGGTTGAGATCTGCGACTCCTCTGCTGGCTGATCATTGCCCGTTCGGCCGATCTGTCCGAGCCAGACCGGACAGATTGATCGCCGCGGCCGCCTATCACTGGCGGCCGGGCTCGGGCCCGGCTGCAGCGCGGGACCTCTTCGCGCGGCCGCGGGCACCAGCCGCGCTCCTGTTCCCGGTCCGGCGTGGTACCGATGCCTCCATCGCGCTCGTAGTTCATACGGGCGCCCCTGGGGGCGCGTTCTCGCAGACGACTCCCTCAACGTGGAGAGCGCCCATTCGTCACGTCATTGTTGCGGAAGACGCTAGGAAGATGTCGCGGGTGGCTCGTTGGCTCCCGGAGCGGCAGCCGCGAATCTTGCCGCTGG
>CAYSIU010000455.1:0-2793 GCA_964431095.1 uncultured Chitinophaga sp.
GTTGTATTCATGGACCCCCGGTTTCAATCCCACAAAAGCTATCTCAAAGTCCCGTTGGCGGCTCCTGGTCAACTTTTTAAAGAGTGTGCAAAGGTAGGGTAAAGCAGGGAATCGGGAATTGGGAATTTGTAGTTTTTTTATTGGAATCTTATTAGTTTCGTCGTTTTATTAAATCCTAACTATTAATTACTTGCAACAATTTTTGAGCCGATTATTTACCCGGTTAATGAAAAGCTGGAGCTGGGCTTTGCTGATCGTGCTGACAATCCTGATAAAATGGGCTTCCTGGTACCCTGGTTGGGTTGAAACGAATTACAGCCGGCGTATTTACCCGTTAATTTCCCGCACCCAACGCTTCTTGTTTGGCTGGGTACCCTTCAGTATCGGCGATCTCTTCTACGGGATTTTGATACTGGTCATCCTCTATAAGACCTTTTTGTTTTTCAGGACCATTTTCAAAAAACGTTTTACCCGGCAATATTTTATTTCAGCGCTTCAGCAGGTCATTTTCTTTTTTCTGTTCATTTATGTTTTATTCAACCTGCTCTGGGGTCTGAATTATGACCGCAGAGGAATTGCCAATCAGTTGGGATTGCAGGTGAAAGAGTACACTCTTGCTGACCTGGATACGCTTACCACCGTGATCCAAAGCAGGGTGAACCACTATGCCGCATTGGTAACCGAATCGCAACGGGATTCCTTTGACCAGAAAAAAAGATTATTCAACAGTGCGGTAGATGCCTATGGCGAAGTAGCCAAACAGTATCCTTTTTTGCATTACTCCGGCAAGTCCGTTAAACCATCCATTTTTAGTTACCTGGGCAATTATCTGGGTTTCCAGGGTTACTATAACCCTTTTTCCGGTGAAGCGCAGGTAAATACCACCATACCTGTTTTCCTGGAACCTTATGTGACCTCCCATGAACTGGCCCACCAAATAGGATATGGAAAGGAAAATGAAGCCAACTTTGTAGGGTTTCTTGCCTGCAGGGCCTATGACTGCAATGCTTTTCGTTATTCGGCCTATTTCGACATCTATAATTATGCGCTGGGCGAACTATATCGCAAGGACACCGGTCTGGCCAAAGCATTCCAGGAAAAGTTACATCCGCAGGTTAAAAAAGATCAGCAGGAATTCAAGGATTTTTATCGTCGTTATAGGAATTTCATGCAGCGCGTCATCCTCTGGGGATACAGCCAGTACCTGAAAGCCAATAACCAGCCTGCGGGGAAAAGAAGCTATAATGAAGTAGTAACATGGCTGATCGCTTATTACAAGAAGTATGGCATTGATGCTTTGTGAGGGAGGGGCGGGGTACAGGATATAGGGTTCATTTCTTAAGGTTCCCGACCCAGAACTAAAACTTATTCTTCCACATCATGCTTTCTACCGGTTTCTCGGGTTGACCACTGTATTTAGCATCCTTTTTCTGGTTATATTTCACGGCGATCTCTCCATCAACAGGAAAATAAATGAGCTGGCCTACCGGCATTCCTTTATATATCCTTACGGGCTGTTTGACAGAAATTTCCAATGTCCAGTGACCGCAAAAACCCACATCCCCCTTACCGGCTGTGGCATGTATATCAATGCCCAGGCGACCTGTGGAGGATTTGCCTTCCAAAAAGGGAACATGGGCATGTGTCTCGGTATATTCTTCGGTTACCCCCAGGTAAAAGACATGCGGGTAAAGCAACAGGCCGTCTTCCGGTATTTCAAAATGTTCGATGGTATTATGCTTCCGGGCATCCAAAACCTCATCCTTATATTTTGCCAGCCATTTACCTAAATGTACATCATAGGAATTACTGCCCAGGCATTCCCGCTGGAAAGGCGTGATCTTAATAGTCCCTTTTTTCATTTCTTCCAGTATCCGCGTATCGGAAAGTATCATTTTCTATCTTCGGTTTTAAAAGAGGGCAAAGTAAACAGGAAACGTTGAGTGATGCCGGTTTTTTTTCAACAGCAAATTAACGAAAACACCCGGCTGGGTGTATGGAAGATAGAAGAAACTGAAGAATTCTTTAAAGGCAATGTGCCGCAGCACCGGGATGTCACACACCCGCACAAGCGGTTGCAGCATTTGGCCGGTAGATTTCTGTTGCAATTCCTTTTCCCGGATTTTCCCTATCACCTGATCCAGATCGCAGATACCCGGAAACCTTATTTGCCGGAGGAAGAATATCAATTCTCTATTTCGCACTGTGGAGACTATGCGGCCGCGATCGTCAGCACCATCCACAGGGTAGGTATTGATATTGAAATGCCGGTACCAAAGATTCAGAAAATTGCCGGCAAATTCTTGCGGGAGGAAGAGTTTTCAATTTTCAATATTCAACGATCAATGTTCAATAACCCGTTCCCTGCCAGCTACTCGCTGCTAACTGTTCTTTGGAGCGCCAAAGAATCCATCTTCAAATGGTACGGGGATGGGGGGGTCAATTTCCGGCAGCACATCCATTTATTGAAACAGCATGAAGGAAACGAGACAATCGATTGCTTTTTTTCGAAAAATGGGGCCGGATTAAAAATTCATTACCTCGAATTCGAGGGATTGGTACTGGCCTGGGTATTGAGTTAATCAAGTTCCAGATAATTTTTGCCATCATCCATCAAATTCAAATTGCAATCATTACCCGAGATGCCTTCAATGTGACCCCGGATATGAGCAGCGTTCAGGAGTACTTTTTCCAGTTGCTTCTCTCTTACTTTCCATAATTTTTCCATCGCGTCTCTTTCTTTTTGTATGGAGAGTTTCATACTCATGAACCCTTCCCGGATGGCTTGCCATT
>CAYSIU010000456.1:0-2768 GCA_964431095.1 uncultured Chitinophaga sp.
AATGCGCCCAGGGTAAAAGCAGTGTTACGAATAAATCGACGACGATGCATGGATAAATGTTGATAGGTGGATAGGAAATGCTTATTACATTGAAGTTACAACTTGGTGATCAAAGGTTTCCAACCCTTAAAGGTTGGAAACTCTTAAAAAACTGAAAATCAGCCACTAGAATTTGTTTATACAGTTCGTAGGGTAAAAAATCAGTATCCGAACTTTCGCAAACCGGGCAGTTTGATCCAGGTTATGATGACCACCAGTAATGTCATACAGCCTCCGAAGATCACGGAAGGAACGGTACCCATTGCGGTGGCGGCCACCCCGCTTTCAAATTGCCCCAGTTCATTTGAGGAATTGATAAAAATGGAATTGACCGATGAGATCCGGCCCCTCATTTCATCGGGGACGAATAACTGCACAATCGTACCTCTTATGATCACACTTACACCGTCGAATAACCCGCTGGCGAACAATGCGGCAAAACTCAGCCAGAAATTTTTAGAGACTGCAAAAAGCAGGATGCACAATCCAAACCCGGCTACTGAGTAAAGCAATGTCTTCCCCTGCCGGCCTTTCAGCGGATAAGAAGTGAGCCAGGCGATAGCAACAAAGTTCCCGATATAGGTGGCTGCCACCAGCCATCCCAATCCCTGCGGGCCCACTTTCAGTATATCCTGCGCAAACGCCGGTAACAAGGCCGCCGCTCCCCCAAAGAGTACGGCAAACATGTCAAGACTCATCGCACCCAACAATGCTTTCTGATGGATCACGAAACGTAACCCCTCTTTCACTGCATCCCAGGTTTTACTGCTGCCGGGCTGCCAGCTGACAGGCTTAGCACCTATTTTCTGAAAAAGAAAAAAAGCAATGCCGATCATCAAACAGACCATCATAAACGCGATAGTAATGTTGGCATAACCCATCAGTAAACCGGCAAGCGCTGGCCCTGTGATGGCAGCCAGCAGCCAGACCATGCTATTGACTGAAACGGCTTTCACAAGGGACTCGGCGGGCACCAACTGGGCTAAAAAGGAATTGAAAGCAGAACCGGTATAGGCCCTCACCGCACCGGTTCCAAACACCAATATATAAATACCCCATTCAACAGGTTTGCGGGAAGTATGGATCTGCATCCATGATGAAGTAACCAGCAGCAAACCCAACATCAGCAAGAAATACAGGGCCATGCAGGTGCTCAGCAGTTTATGTTTATTGCTTTTATCCACTTTTACACCCGCCGGTAAAGCCAAACCAATGGCCGGAATAACTTCAGCCAGTCCCAATACTCCCAGGGCCAGCTTGCTGCCCGTCAACTGGTAGAGTCTCCACCCCAGCAATACCGGTGTCATCCGCAGTCCGGCAATAAAAAGCAGCCTGGCAATGATGAACCAGCTGAATTCCCTGTTGATAACCGTTCTGAAGATATTTTTTATGGAAAAGCCCCTGCTCATGGAAGCGTGATGAAATGTTGCCCGTCCTCGTATTCTTTTTCCAGCGCCTCGTAGATGACCCCGAGGTGTCTTTCATTGCCCAGGAAATCGGCATTCGAAGCATCCACGAACAATGTTTTCACATTGTGTTGTTTAATATAATTAGTATAGGTTTCCTGAATGTTGAATAAATAATCGTCGGGGATATTCTGTTCGTAAGAGCGATTGCGTTTTTTGATATTGGCCTGCAACCGGGCGACGGGCGCATGAAGATAAATGAGGAGATCCGGCTGCACCAGTTGCTGGTGAATAATATCGAACAGTCTTTGGTAAAGCCTGAATTCATCTTCGGGCAACGTCACCTTGGCAAACAAAAGGCATTTGGTAAAAAGGTAATCTGAGATCGTCAGGCTTTGAAAAAGGTCCTTTTGCTGTAACAGTTCTTTGAGTTGTTTAAAACGTTCCGCCATAAAGAAAAGCTCCAGCGGGAAAGCATATTGATCGGGATTTTCATAAAACTTGGGTAAAAAAGGGTTATCGGCAAATTCTTCAAGGATAAGACGGGCGTTATAATGTTTGCTGAGCAGGTGCGCCAGGGTGGTTTTTCCTGCTCCAATATTCCCTTCTATGGTGATGAAATGGTAGGTCATGAAAGTGAATGGTATGAGAAAAGGCCCTCGCATACCAAAAATTTACTGCTCAATAAAATGGTTTATAATCGGTAGGCTCGGGGGAGTTAGAGGTTGCAAAATAGTCTAAATGACAGGGTGGAGAATTCTTGACCCGGGATTGTGGAAAAAATCATGAATACTTTTTTACTTCAAGTGGATCGGGACATTCCTGCAGCAATTCGGCGATTGTTTTATTGAGTACCGGATGCTGCAGCCCGGGAGCGATCTCTACCAGTGGCAGCAAAGCAAAACGCCGGTTAGCCAATTCGGGATGGGGGATTTTGAGAAAATGATAATGATGTTTTTCGTTATTGAAAAGAAGAATATCGATATCGATGGTGCGGGGACCGTATTTTTCATGACGCACTCTTCCCATCATTTTTTCTGTTTTTAATATGCGACGGATCAATTGTTTTGCATTCAATGCGGTATGAATCTCGAGGGCCTGGTTCAGGAATGCCGGTTGATCTGTTTTGCCCCAGGCAGCAGTTTCAAAAAGGGACGATGTACGGACAACCGTTCCACAGTACAGGTTGATCAATTCCCTGGCCTGGGCCAGATTTTTTTCCCTGTCGCCAAGGTTCCCGCCCGTCAGTAAGAATGCCCTGTTCATAAGGGATCAAATATCTTTATTTTCCAATTGGCCCTATATAAACAGCTTTTCATTTTT
>CAYSIU010000457.1:0-2738 GCA_964431095.1 uncultured Chitinophaga sp.
CTGCTTCATGTAAGCCGAGTCGATTGCGGCGACGGCGCCCCCCATGTCGGCGATCCAGTATCCTTTGATCAATTCCCCGTCATTCAATTGCACGAATGTATTGTCGTACACCTGGTGGTACTTTTCTTTCTCTTCACTGCTGTACGAAATGATATTGCGTTTATCAACGCTCCAGTCAAAATCATCATGCGCCGTGACTACCGGCTCTTCGACAGGTGTTTTTGTTGACGCTGTAGAGGCTTCATTGTCCGCGGAAGAAGCCGCCTCCTGTGCATCAGCGTTTAAGTGTTTTAGAATTAAGTTTTCCAACATGATAAAATAGACCCGAAGGGTTTTATTTTCGGGGCAGCAAAGATAAGATAAATAGTCCGGAGTTCGGAACCTGCGGTTCAGGGTTTTTTATGGGTGGACCGGTTATAATATCCTGATCCCCTGAAAATTATGCCAGATGCTTTTCAAATGCAGGAACCAATAAATTTGAATTGGCCCTTTCTGCTTTTTCAATGATGCTGTAATCAGAAAGAATATCGGCTTTGCCTTTTCGTACGCATATATCGTGCTCAAAATGAACCGAGGGTTTCACGTCTTTGGTTCTTACAGTCCACCCATCCTCTTCTGTATATACTTCTTTATTCCCAAGGTTGATCATCGGTTCTATCGCCAGCACAAGGCCCTCTTTTAATTTGGGACCTGAGCCCCGTTTCCCATAATTGGGTACCTGTGGATCCTCGTGCAGGCTTTGACCAAGGCCATGCCCCACCAGTTCTCTCACCACGCCATAGCCATGCTTTTTCTCAGTATATTCCTGGATGGCATACGATATATCGCCGATCCTGTTCCCGCTGATCGCTTTTTCGATACCCATGTATAACGATTGTTTTGTAACCTGCACCAGCTTCATCACAGCTTCTCCCGGGTCACCGAGGACAAATGTATAGGCATGATCACCCTGCCAACCGTTCAGCAATACACCAATGTCGACGGATACAATATCGAGCTCCTTCAATTGATTTTTTCCGGGGAACCCATGCACCACCACGTCATTCACAGATATACAGGAATTGAAAGGATAGCCCCGGTAATCCAGGAAAGACGGGACAGCATGATGATCTCCCAGGATCTCGCCGATCATTTTGTCAATGGAAATGGTGCTGATGCCCGGTCTCAGTATTGTAGCCACTTCTGAAAGAGTCTTGCTGACCAATAAGGCACTCTGCCGCATCAGTTCTACCTGCTCATTGGTTTTAATGATCATCATATAATAGGGCAAAATTAATTATTTGCCTTCCAAACTTAGGTATTGAAAAAATCCTTCCCATGCTTCCGGTGAGGGATGGGTTGTGAGATCACATCTGCACCGCTGAAGTCGTTTGTCTTCCCTGGATACGACCGCTTTTCATCAGCCCGTCGTATTGCCGCATCAGCAATTGTGTTTCGATCTGTTGCAACGTATCAAGGATAACGCCCACCATGATCAGCAATGACGTGCCGCCAAAGAAAGTTGAAAATTGCTGTGAAACGCCGAAACGCTTGGCAATTCCCGGCAGGATGCCTACAAAGGCAAGCAGGATGGCTCCCGGCAAAGTGATCTTATCCATGATATTGCCGATGTAATCGGCAGTGGGTTGTCCAGGCTTTACCCCCGGTATGAAACCGTTATTCTGTTTCAGGTTGTCAGCGATCTGTTTGGGATTAAATATTAATGCCGTATATAAAAAGGTAAACCCGATCACCACCAGCGAATAAATGATCATGTACCAGATATTGCCATGATCATTCAGCGCCAGCAGAAATCTTCCGCGGCTTGGATCAAAATTTGCAAAAATGGTGGGAATGAATATGATCGCCTGTGCAAAGATGATCGGCATCACACCGGCGCTGTTCACCTTCAGGGGCAGGAACTGCCTGGCTCCGCCGAATTGCCGGTTTCCCACGATCTGCTTCGCATAATTCACCGGCACTTTCCTGACACCCTGGATCAGCAGGATACAGCCCATGATGATCGCAATCAGAATGGCGATCTCGATGATGAAAATAAGTATTTGCCCATTCCGGTTCGACTTAATGGTGAGTTCCTCCACAAATGACCGGGGAAGACGCGCCAGGATCCCGATCATGATGATAAGTGATGTACCATTACCCAATCCCTTATCCGTAATTTTTTCGCCCATCCACATCACAAACAAAGTTCCCGCCGTTAGAACGACGACCGTTGACAGCCAGAAACTGGAGGGGGAGAACCCGGCCATCATACCTCCGGATTCCAGCATTTTCTGCAGGTAGGTCACATAAGCCGATGCCTGCAATATGGTGACAGCCACCGTAAGATACCGGGTATACTGGTTGATCTTTTTACGGCCGCTTTCTCCTTCTTTCTGCAGCTTCTGGAAACGGGGTACCAGCACTGTCATCAGCTGCATGAAGATCGAGGCGGAGATATAGGGCATGATACCCAGGGCAAAAATCGAGGCGTTATTAAAAGCACCCCCTGAAAAAGCGTTGATAAGACCCAGCATACCGGTGCCTTCGCCCGCCGATGACATTCTCAACGACGAACCGCTGCTTATTTACGCCGAGCCCGCGCCGGTCGCTTCGGGCGTGGTGTCGGGAACGATTAATGTTCCGCCGCGCGAGAAGAAGGTGAAGCAGAAGAAAGGGCAGCGCGCCGTGAGCGGCACGATTGAGACGCCGCCCGCCTCCACCGAGGTTGCACTTTTCATGGACACGCGGGTGAACGC
>CAYSIU010000458.1:0-2735 GCA_964431095.1 uncultured Chitinophaga sp.
CGGCGGCCGTCAGCGTGGCGGTGGTCGTGATGCCGTCCCTCGCAAGCGCCCGCTGGCGCTCGACGTTGCGGACGTCTTCATCCCGCGCGGCGATCATCTGGACGAGCGCGGCGTCAGCCTCGGTGACCGCGCGCCGCGACGCCTCGAGCTGCCCTTCGACGTCGGCGTGCCCGAGCTCGGCGAGTGCGCTGCCCCGCGCGACCCGGCTGACTTCTTCACGAGCTCTCCGCGCACAGCCGCGCGAGGCTGACGGGCGACGAGTCCCAGCCGTACGCGGCCGTTTCGAGCGCCGCCGTGCGCGCCGACTGATGAACCTCGGCGATCTTCGCGCCGCGCTCTTTCAGCGCGCGCGTTCGATCGGGCGTCAGCTGCCGCTGCACTTCCTCGATGACCAGCGGCAGCGTCGCTTCCGAATCCGCCGCCCTGGCTAGCTTTGGGTGAATTAACTTGGTCTAAGATACTTGTTGCGGCCGCCCCGAAAGGACTGCTCTAATCCCATCTCGTGCAAGATGAAAGGGATGCCAAGATACATAGGGGGGTCGCCTGAGACCGCGCTTTGCCTTCATTGCGATTTGTTTTTGCGCGTTGTCGGCGGTTCCCGCGTTATTTGCGCCCTCCTTCTTGGCAAGCTACTCCGTGAAGGCTCAACAGCAAGAAGCGAGCGACGTGAGTGCACTCGTTGCCCCGCTGGCCCAGAAGATTGGCTCGGCCCGGTCATACTGCCCGCGGTCCTCCTCGCAGATATCAAATATTCTTCCTTTGGCAAACGGATAACCGTATTTGTCCAGCCAACCGCCGGCACCCCCGGCATATTCAAACATTTTCCTGTTAAAATAGGAAAGCATCTTGGGTTGGCAGGCCGCAATCGTTTTATCTTTTTCCAGTAACTCCACCATGGGTTGCAACCAACCGGGTGTGACCTCCACATCTGAATTGAGCAGGACAAAATAATCCGCTTCCACCTGTTTCAGGGCTTCGTTATACCCTTTGGCGAAACCATAGTTCTCCTTAAAACAAATAAGTCGGGTGGCCGGATAATGCGTTTGGAGGAAGCTTACGGAGTCATCGATGGAGCCATTATCCGCGACAATGATCCCGGTAGGTCCGTAACTGGTGGAAAGCAATGCGGGCAGGAACTGCTCCAGGTATTTTTGTCCGTTCCAGTTCAGTATTACCACAGCAACTTTGGGGGCAGGGCTCAAAACAATAGAAGTATTTTATTCAAAAATAAGGCAACCGGGTATAACCTTGTTGACCCTGGGTTTTGCATTCGCGAAAATCTGGATTAAATTCGAAACATGTTTCGGCAACTGGTCAACTGGAGAACGGCCCTGGCACTAATTGCGATCCTGATCGTAAGCGGTACCATTTTTTATTCACAATACCTTGCCAAAAAAATTAAAAGCGAGGAGAAGCAACGGGTGGAACAATGGAACCAGGCCAGCCGGTTTATCCTGAGCCATTCATCCGATTCGGTCGATATTGGTCTTGCCAGTAAGATCGTGAATGATCAAAAACTGATTCCCATCATTGAAACAGATGAAAAAGACCGGTGGACCGATTATGTGAATCTTGATTCTGCCCGGGCCCATGATGATTCCGGTTATGTCAATCGCAAATTGGAAAAGTTTAAAAAACTGAATCCTCCCATTATTTATACCGATCCCCGTGACCCCACAAAACTCAATAAATATTATTACGGGCATACCCGGCTGTTGAACGAGGTTCGATACTACCCGATTATCCAGTTGTTCATCGTTGGATTATTTATCATAGTCACCATACTGGCTCTTCGCAGCAGTTACCGTTCCCTGCAAAACCAGATCTGGGCAGGTATGGCAAAGGAGACGGCGCATCAGTTGGGCACTCCGGTTTCGTCGTTGGAGGGTTGGGTGGAAATGTTGAAAGAAAGACCCGCAGACGAAAAAATTGTTCAGGAACTGGAAAAGGATGTGGACCGCCTGCGACTGGTCTCGGACCGGTTTGGTAAGATTGGCAGCACCCCGAATCTGGAAGAGACAGACATTGTGAAACAGATCAACAATGTGGTGGATTATATGAAGAAAAGGGCCACGGGTAAAATTGTTTTTAGCGTAAATACACATGGCCGTCAGCAAATACCGGCAAAGATATCGGCCCCGCTGTTCGACTGGGTGATCGAGAACCTGTTGAAAAACTCACTGGACGCCCTGGAAGGTAAAGGAGCTATTTCGGTAGATATAAATGAGGAAAAGAAGTCGGTATCGATTGATATCAGCGATACCGGGAAAGGGATCAGCAAACAGCATTTTACCAGCCTCTTCAAACCCGGGTTTACCACCAAGAAAAGAGGCTGGGGACTGGGTCTGAGCCTCTCTCGCCGGATCATTGAAAAATATCATCGCGGGGAAATATTTTTGAAGCACTCAGAACCGGGTAAGCGGACTACGTTCAGGATAGTTTTGAAAAAATAAGGCAGTTAAAACAGCAATAAGTCATACGGCGATGCCGATCTTTTTATTTGCTTACTCCTGCGAGCAAGCTCGCATCGCTCGCAAATAAAAACGCCCTTTCAGTTTTGCTGAAAAGGCTTTGTGCCCGAGACTGGATTAGCTGCGCTGATCCAGATACTCTCACGAGGGGCTTACTCAAAGCCATTACATCGCCATACGGCGATGCCGATCTTTTTATTTGCTCACTCCTGCGAGCAAGCTCGCATTGCTCGCAAATAAAAATGCCCTTTCAGCTTTGCTGAA
>CAYSIU010000459.1:0-2733 GCA_964431095.1 uncultured Chitinophaga sp.
TTTGCTGATGATGGATACCTATAATAAAGAAAAATGCGTGGTCTACAATACCATCCAGCATTACCGGCTTGACCGGTTCCCCTTTTTGAAAGAATGCTATGCAGCCGCCGAAGAAAGAAATTTTATACTGGGAGCTAAACTGGTCAGGGGTGCTTATATGGAAAAAGAGAGAAAAAGAGCGGCTGAAATGAACTATCCATCGCCTATTCAACCCGACAAGCAAAGTTGTGACAGCGATTACAATGCAGGGGTACAGTTCTGTATTAATCATATCGATCGCATTGCACTGGTCGTGGCTTCACATAACGAATACAGTAATCTTTTTGCGACTGAATTACTGCAACAAAAGGGGTTGCCCCTGAATCATCCGCATGTACACTGGAGCCAATTATATGGAATGAGCGATAATATCACATTCAACCTGGCACACGCCGGTTGCAGTGTGAGCAAATACCTGCCTTTTGGCCCCATCAAAGATGTTATTCCCTACCTGATGCGACGCGCGCAGGAAAATACATCGGTCAAAGGACAGACGAGCCGGGAACTGGGATTGATAAAAAAAGAATTGAAGAGAAGGGGCAAGTGATCAATCCACAGCTTCCTCACAGGGTTGCAAATTCCAAATACCAATTCCGAAATTCCGGTTAATTTGCAGGTATGCAGCAGTATCTCGATCTTCTTCAGCATATCCGGCATCATGGGGTTCAGAAACATGACCGCACCGGCACAGGTACGATCAGTTGTTTTGGTTACCAGCTACGTTTTGACCTGCAGGCCGGTTTCCCGCTGGTGACTACCAAGAAAGTTCATATGAAAAGCATTATTCATGAACTGCTTTGGTTCTTAAGAGGGGAGACCAATACAAAATACCTGAAAGAAAAAGGGGTGAGCATCTGGGATGAATGGGCGGATGAGAACGGCGAATTAGGCCCAGTATACGGAAAACAATGGCGGAGTTGGGAAGGAAAGGATGGAAAAGTGGTGGACCAGGTTACGGATGTGATCAGCCAGATTAAAAAGAATCCAGACAGCCGTCGCCTGATCATCAGTGCATGGAACGTGACCGACCTGCCCGAGATGGCGTTGATGCCTTGTCATACCTTATTTCAGTTTTATGTCGCTCCTCCTTCGGGGGTGAGTGGGGGGAGACTTTCCTGCCAGCTCTATCAGCGGAGTGCCGATGTTTTTTTAGGGGTACCCTTTAATATTGCCTCCTATGCGCTGCTCACGATGATGGTAGCGCAGGTTTGCGGTCTGCAGCCCGGGGAGTTTATACATACTTTCGGTGACGTGCACATCTATAATAATCACCTGGAACAGGTAAAGCTGCAGTTAAGCCGTAAACCATTCCCGCTTCCAACTATGAAATTAAACCCGGCAGTAAAAAATATTTTTGATTTTAAATTTGAAGATTTTATCCTTGAGAATTACCAGAGCCACCCGGCCATTAAGGCGCCTGTGGCTGTTTAGAGGGCTTTGCCAATCCTTTCCCTTTTCATTTTATGTTATCATTGCCTTTCTTCACCCCTGCCCTTACCTGCCAGACAGGCAGATGTATTGCATCTTGTTCCTTCTGCTATTCATAATGCTTATTTTTGTTCATTATGATAATTTCATTGGTAGTTGCAGCCGCATCAAACAACGGAATCGGCAAGGATGGCAAATTGCCCTGGCATCTTCCCAACGATATGAAACATTTTAAGAATGTCACTTGGGGTATGCCGGTGCTTATGGGAAGGAAAACATTCGAATCATTGGGAAAAGTGCTGGCCGGGAGGAAGAATATTGTCATTACCCACCAGCCCGGGTGGAAAGCAGATGGGACGATCACGGTCAAAAATATTGATGATGCCTTGTTTGTTGCAAAAGAAACCGATGCCAAAGAGATCATGGTGATCGGTGGGGGAGAGATCTTCAAAGCTTTTTTCGACAAAGCCCGGCGGATCTACCTGACCCGCGTGGAGGCACAACCCGAAGCTGATACTTATTTCCCTCATATTGACCCACAGCATTGGTGGCTGGTGAGTCAGAAAAATCATGAAGCGGATGAAAAGAATGCCTACAATTACTCCTTCCAGGTCTGGGAAAGGATTTGAACGAAAAAGGCAAAATCAAACGGTCATGCATAAAACTATTTTCTATTGAGTATTTTATATCCTGTAATTATCATTTAACCTTTACAAATTGTACAACCCGTTCCAACTGGCCCTCAAATACTTTCATTATTTTTTTACTGCTTCGAACGGAAAAGGACATGGGATCCATTCCCCTTTTGTATTTCATTTTATCCACCAGTTACTGAATGATAAAACAAAGTACCCAGAATACGAAAGAGTGGAAAAGCTGCGACATGAATTATTGATCAACCAAACGGTTTTGAACGTAGAAGATCCCGGTGCCGGTTCGCGGAGGGGGAAGGCTGGCCGGCGAACGATTGCTTCGATCACCAAACGGGCCGTCAAACCCCGGAGATTTGGGCAGTTATTGTTCAGGATGGTAAGGGCCTACCAGCCAAAGACAATACTGGAAATGGGCACTTCACTTGGAGTTACCAGTGCTTATTTATCATTGGCAAACCCGGGTGCCCGGTTGACCACCCTGGAAGGCTCACAGGAAATAGCGGCCGTGGCGGCTAATAATTTCGAAACCCTGCATCTGGAGAACATATCATTGGTTACAGGGAATTTCGATGATGTCCTGGAACCCCTTCTTGGTAAATTATCTTCCATTGAT
>CAYSIU010000460.1:0-2725 GCA_964431095.1 uncultured Chitinophaga sp.
GCAGTATTCCTTCCGCGTTTTTCAGGGGAACCATGTTAGATACATGAATGAACCGGAAAACGGGGGTCGGATATTCACGATAATTGAAGAGATCGGTGTTTGTCACATTCGGAATAATCGTAAAATCTTTTTGTATCACCAAACGGTTCACCCCTTCCGCAAGGTACCTGCTCACACTGATAAAACGGGCAGCATGACGGAAAATGACTTTTGTGCATCGTTTGAATTTCGAAGATTTGTTATTGTAATTATTAACCTCAACATCGTTGTAGATTCCCCAATGTTCTGTCAGAACATATTCAACTCCCATCCTTCTTTTCAGCCACAACCCCAGGATCCCCGCCCATATCGGCACATGAACATGCACCAGGTCGGGCTTCCCGTTTTCCTTCAGGTATTTTCGAATGGCATGACGGAAAAGCCTTAACAGGCGGTAATGAGCGATCAGCCTTCCCGGGTAGGAAAAAGATTTCCTGAAACAGATGACCTGTTCGGTAAGATGATCATCACTATGGATCGTCGTTTCCTTTTGACTGACCCTTCCGGACCCATCCGCTGATACATGAATAACATAGATGTCGTTGAACAAAGCGGCGGCTCTTGCATGACGCTGTATAAAATCGCCGTTAAACGGCTCTGCTTTATTAGGATACCAGCTGCAAAGCCAGAGTATTTTTTTCCGTGACATGAATTGTAAAAGTAAGGAACCGGGGACAAGGCACAAGGTGCAGGAAACAGCCTATTTAAAAGCCATTTGAATGCTGAATCCAGTACCCAGTTCCCTTGTGCCTTGTGCATAAATTAATTTAATTTTGACTATGGCGATCCTGAAAAGACTCCGCAACCTAAAGTCAGAAATCAATACCGGCTACAGCCCCAACAGCAGCAGTACTGGTGGACGTTTCATCAACCGCGATGGCAGGCCCAATGTGATTAAAAGAGGTGTGGGTCTTCTTGATCGTTACAGTTGGTACCATACGATGCTGGGCATGAAGCGGGGAAAGTTTCTTTTTCTGCTTTTCCTGATTTATATCGGCATTAATTTCATTTTTGCGGGTATCTACTATGCTATTGGTATCAATCACCTGGCAGGTGTTCATGCAGGTTCAGCACTGAAAAATTTCACAGAGGTTTTCTTTTTCAGTGCCCAGACATTTACTACCGTGGGATATGGACGCATCAGTCCCGTGGGATTCCTGGTCAGTGCTGTTTCCACCTTTGAAGCTTTTTTGGGGCTGCTGAGTTTTGCCATTGCCACGGGTTTATTTTACGGACGCTTTTCCCGGCCGAGGATCTTCCTGCGATTCAGTGAAAATGCCCTGATAGCGCCTTATCACGATGGAACGGCTTTTATGTTCCGCCTGGCGCCCTATAAAAACAACAGCCTGACAGAAGTTGAAATAAAGCTCACCATGGCCATTACAAGTGAAGAAAACGGAAGACTTACCGATAAATTCTTTGATCTTGAACTCGAATATGCGAAGATCAATGGCCTGGCATTGAGTTGGACCATTGTTCACCCGATCGATGAGAAAAGCCCGTTTTATAGCCTCGGTAAAGATGATATTTCACATATGGATATCGAGGTCATAGTGTTTATAAAAGCATTTGACGAGGTGTTTTCAAATAATGTTGTGACCAGGACTTCGTATATATCTTCGGAGATCATCTGGGGGGCTAAATTCAAAATGATGTACCATCCCAGTGAAGACAAGAACAAGACCATCCTGGACCTTGACAAACTCAATGAATTTGAACGTGTAGCACTTCCCGAAGCGGTGGCTCTCAGCGCTAATTAATCTATCACGGGAACCAGCTTGAGAAAATCTTTCCGGTTCATGTAATAAAACATCAGCAGGTAAATAATGGGCAAAAAACTGAACACCTTAAAGACCAGCTGCCCGGTATAGAAACCACTCAGGTATAGACCAGCAGTCAGGAAAAAACCGACCAGCAATTGCACATCATTGATGGCGCAAACTACTTTGAAACAGTAAACCGGAAGTTCTTTGTAGATCAGCTTCAACGGTCTTGTAAAATGATACCCATCCGTAACAACAACCCTTGGCTTGTTTTCCCCAACCGGTATAACAACTGGCTTTGTAGTGAGCAAAGGGTAGATCTCTTTCCCGTTAATAATGACCCTTAATTTCAGGAAACTCAGCAACACCTGGTTCTTGCGCTGCAGTACAATATGGTAGGGTGTGGGGATTGGTTAATTGAGGATTTGGTAATTAGGAATGAGTCCTGATTATGGTTACTTCAATGCTTTAATGATCTCAATAAAATCGGCTGACAGCAGGGAAGCACCACCCACCAGGCCTCCATCCACATCGGGGCAGCTGAATAATTCTTTTGCGTTGTTAGCTTTGATACTCCCACCGTAAAGGATGGGAATTTCATCCGCTGTGTCAGACCCGTATTGCCCGGCTAATACAGAACGTAAAAACCGGTGCATTTCTTGTGCCTGCTCCGTAGTGGCTGTTTTGCCGGTTCCGATGGCCCAGACGGGTTCATAGGCGAGAATAAGGGTTTTTATTTTTCCAGCAGGCAAATGAAACAGCGACTCCCGGAGCTGGGAAGCAACAAAATCATTCTGGGTACCTGATTCCCGGATCGCCAGGGTTTCACCACAGCAGAAGATCGGGGTGATATAGTATTCCAGGCAAAGATTCACCTTGTCCATCAATATTGCGGAGGTTTCACCATTGTATTCCCTTCTTTC
>CAYSIU010000461.1:0-2720 GCA_964431095.1 uncultured Chitinophaga sp.
AATGACACTCGGTCGGAGTTTCCAGAACAGGTTACCTGTTGATAGGTATGTGGGGGGGTAATTAATTTTTAAAAGCGTTAATGGGTGAATCGGGAGGCTTGTTTAGCCAGCTTGTTTATTACAATTATATAACTTAGTTTTGTATTCATATCACAGGCGGATTTGTTTATTGTTCGGCCTGCTAAACGGAACTAATAAACGCACGAAACTCCTTCTTTGGTTTCCCAACGTTTATAGTTCACAAACAACAATTGTATGAAGACAATCCAGGATTGTTTGAAAGAACGCATCCTGATCATAGATGGCGCCATGGGCACTATGATCCAGCGGCATAAACTGTCCGAAGCCGATTACCGGGGAACCCGTTTTAAGAACTGGCAACGTGATGTAAAGGGCAACAATGACCTGCTCAGTATTACACAGCCGGACATCATAACTGGTATTCACCGTCAGTACCTCGATGCGGGTGCCGACATCATTGAAACCAACACATTCAGCAGTACGGCCATTGCTCAATCCGATTACGAAATGCAATCTTTAGCCTATGAATTGAACGTCGCTGCCGTAGCATGTGCACGAAAAGCGATTGAAGTATATTACTCTGATCATCCCTTCACTTCTGCGGCAAAAGGGCCGGGGGTAAAGTGGATTGCCGGAGCTATGGGCCCGTTGAACAAAACATTATCCATTTCTCCTGATGTCAACAATCCCGGTTTCAGGGCCGTGACCTTTGATGAAGTGGTGAATGCATATTACGACCAGGTAAGAGGGTTGGTCGATGGCGGGGTGGATATTTTACTGATCGAAACCATTTTTGATACGCTCAATGCCAAAGCGGCGATTTTTGCGATAAAAAAATATTTCCGGGAGACTAAAAAAGAATCTCTCCCCATCATGATCAGCGGAACAATAACAGATGCTTCAGGCCGTACCCTGAGTGGTCAGACCCTGGAAGCTTTTTATACATCTGTTATGCACGCCAAACCTCTGAGTGTAGGCCTGAACTGTGCTTTAGGAGCAAAAGAAATGCGGCCACATATCGAGGAGCTTTCACAAATAGCTGCCTGCTATGTTTCGGCCTATCCGAATGCCGGGTTACCCAATGCCATGGGTGAGTACGACGAAAAGCCGGAAGATACTGCTCATTACCTGAAAGAATGGGCCCGGGAAGGTTTTGTAAACATTGTAGGAGGCTGTTGCGGTACCACTCCTGATCATATCAGGCATGTCGCCCAACACGTAAAAGGATTGGCACCAAGGCCATTACCCGTTGTAGAAAAAGAATTGGCATGAGCCTCAACAACTCCCACCCATATTATTTGTTGTCATACTTATTGTAAATAATATCCCTATCGGCTGCTTATTTACAAAAAGCATTGATGAATGCAGGAGCCTACTACCATAAAGCCTTTTTTAAGATTATCCGGTCTGGAACCTCTGATCGTAAGACCGGAAACGAATTTTGTGAATATAGGCGAAAGAACCAATGTAACCGGCTCCAAAAAATTTGCCAGGCTCATCAAAGAAAACAAATATGAAGAAGCTTTAAGTGTGGCAAGACAGCAGGTGGAGGGTGGTGCCCAGATCCTGGATGTAAATATGGATGATGCACTGCTTGATGGTATACAGGCAATGACCACCTACCTGAACCTCTTGCAAAGCGAACCGGATATTGCCAGGATCCCGGTGATGATCGACTCCTCTAAATTCAGCATCATTGAAGCCGGGCTGAAATGTGTACAGGGCAAATGCATCGTAAATTCCATCTCCCTGAAGGAAGGCGAGGAAAAATTCATACAGCAGGCTGTCATCTGCCAGAGCTATGGCGCTTCCGTTATTGTAATGGCGTTTGATGAAAAAGGACAGGCGGATACAAAAGAAAGGAAGGTGGCGATCTGTCATCGTGCGTATAAGATCCTGATTGAAAGGGTGGGCTATGATCCCCAGGACATTATTTTCGATCCGAACATATTTGCAGTGGCCACCGGCCTGGAAGAGCATAATAATTATGGGGTTGATTTTATAGAAGCAACAAGAGAGATAAAGAAATTAATGCCGCTCGTGAAAGTAAGCGGCGGTGTCAGTAATCTTTCTTTTTCTTTCCGGGGTAATGAACCTGTGAGAGAAGCGATGCATGCTGTATTTCTTTATCATGCGATCAGGGCAGGGATGGACATGGGTATCGTCAATGCCGGGCAGCTGGCAGTATATGATGAAATAGAGCCCTCCCTGAGAGAACTTTGCGAGGATGTCATCCTGAACCGGAACAATAATAACAACGAAGCCACTGAGCGGTTGATCGCATTTGCCGAAACAGTGAAGGCGAAAGACAAGACAGAAGTAAAGGATGAAGCCTGGCGGAAAGCACCTGTCGAGGAAAGACTGAAACACGCCCTTGTCAATGGCATCACCGATTACATTGACGCCGATACGGAAGAAGCGAGACTAAAATACCCTAAACCACTGGATGTGATCGAGGGCCCTTTGATGGATGGAATGAACGTTGTTGGTGACCTGTTCGGCTCGGGGAAAATGTTCTTGCCCCAGGTGGTTAAAAGTGCCCGCGTGATGAAAAAATCGGTAGCCTGGCTGACTCCCTTTATCGAGGAAGAAAAGAAAAACAATCCCAACAGCGGCAATGGTAATTCACCCAAAGTTTTGCTCGCAACGGTCAAAGGGGATGTACACGATATTGGGAAAAACATTGTAGGTGTTGTGTT
>CAYSIU010000462.1:0-2714 GCA_964431095.1 uncultured Chitinophaga sp.
AACATGAACGTTTCGGTTTCAGTGGCACGCCGCCTTACAACAAAAATGCCGTCATTAAGCGTTGATTAATCATTTGCCTATGCTTTTTTGTTCCTGGTTTTTGTGGCAGGCTTGGTTCCATGGTTGTTGGTGGGAAAAAGGGTGGCGGATATTCATTTCGGGATTTTTCATTGGGCAGGGCTTCTGGTCATCGGGGCGGGCATTTTTATTTACGGCTGGACACTTCTCTCTTTTCTTCTGCGGGGCAAGGGAACACCTGCCATCTGGTTTACGAGAATTATCGGTTTTGTTATCGGGGAAGAACCGGTAAAAATGGTCTCATCAGGTCTCTATAAATATAGTCGCAATCCCATGTACCTCGGCGTCATCACAACGGTGGCCGGTGAAGGACTTTTTTTTCAATATGTAAACCTGTTATGGTATGCACTCACGCTTTTCTTCATTTTTACGTTTGTGGTGGTAATGATCGAAGAGCCTCACCTCGAAAAGAAATTCGGAGAAGATTACCGGTCGTATAAAAAGAAAACCAGAAGATGGCTATGAACCATCGCAAGGCGGCGCACTGTTGCTCTTCCGGTATGAGCAATGGTGAAAATGGATACCGGAGTGAATTTTTGAAGCCCCTGTCTAAAGAGGCAAATCGTAATACTACCTGCAGACAGAAAGTAATAGTACTTGATTTAATGAAAAGGATGCATGATTCTTCCTATTGACTATTGACATAAAGTCAACGAGTACATATTTTGTGCTGTGTTTTGCCCGAACCTAAAAAATATCCATTATGAAAGCCATCCTTTTCATCACCATCGGGGCATTTATTTGCCTGCAAGCTCCCGCTCAGGCTGACGGCCCCCGCTCAGGCAGCATTTTCAATGACGTTTATATTCCGGGTGCAGAACAGCCCTGGCTCAATCTGGAGAACGCTGCGATCAGCGATGATATCTATACCAACTTCAACAACATTACCGGTCCCACCGGCACTTTTACCGACTACCTGGTGGCAACGGGTTTTAATTTTCAGATACCAAGCGGGGCTACCATCCAGGGGATCCTGGTGAAGGTAGAATGCTCCGACCCCAATCTGCGTACTTCCGATTACAGTGTTCGCATCGTCAAACTGGGAAGCATCGGCGCCACTGAAATGGCACTGGGATCAGCTTACCCGCAATACGACAAATCGATCGTATATGGCAGCAGCTCTGATTTGTGGGGCGAAACCTGGAATTATAAAGAGATCAATGACAGCACTTTTGGAGTCGCTGTTTCTGCCCAGCGAAATGCCGCTGATGATATCACTGCGGGTCAGATTGACGATATTAATATCACCGTGTATTACAGCTTAATGACCCTGCCATTGACGCTTAACTCATTTACTGTTACCAGGGACAACAAAACAGTGCTGGTCAACTGGAACACCAGCAATGAGATCAATATGGATCATTTTACGGTGGAACGTTCTGCCGACGGAAGGAATTTCACTTCTCTGGGCAACATTCCAAGTAATAACCAATCCACAGCTTCTTATTCTTTCCGCGATTACAGCCCGCTCGCCGGTCACTCCTATTACCGCCTGCGGATGGAAGAGATATCGGGAAATGCTAAATATTCCAGGGTCGCTCTTATCAGTTTCAATAAGTCAGATCTTGTCACACTTTCTCCTTCTCCCTGGACAAGAGGTAATAATCTTTTCATCAGTAACCCCACCCACGAACAATTGGCAATCCAATTCTATACTTCGGGGGGACAAATGATCGGGGAAACCAGTACTTCCTCCGGTCAGGTGAACATGCCGGCACTTGGAGGCACAAGAGGTATCATTTTCTTTAAGGTGACGGATAAGAACAACCTATTGAAAGGTACAGGATCCTTAATGGTTTATTAATAGAACAAACAGAACTAACTACCGCCAAATAAAAAGCCTCCTGTTTCGGGAGGCTTTTTTCTTAACTAAAAAAAAATTAATTCAGGTTCTCGATGACCATGGCACTGGCACCCCCTCCTCCATTACAGATTCCTGCGGCACCATACTTTGCTTTATTTGTTTTTAATATATTTATCAGTGTTACAATGATCCTGGCGCCACTGGCTCCCAGTGGGTGACCCAGGGAAACCGCTCCCCCATGCACATTCACTTTTGCAGGATCAAGCTTCATTCTCCTGGTATTCTCAATTCCTACTACTGAAAAAGCTTCATTCAGTTCCCAGTAATCAATATCACTCATCTTCAAACCGGCCTTGGCCACGGCTTTCGGGACAGCCAACGAGGGTGTGGTGGTGAACCACTCCGGTGCCTGTTCGGCATCGGCATGAGAGAGGATCTTTGCAATGGGTTTCAGCCCCAATTCTTTTGCTTTATCAGCGCTCATCAGCACCAATGCAGCCGCGCCATCGTTCATGGTGGATGCATTGGCAGCGGTTACAGTCCCGTCCTTTTGAAAAGCAGGGCTTAAGGTGGCAATCTTATCAAATTTTACATTAAAAGGTTCTTCGTCTTTGCTAACCACAACAGGATCGCCTTTACGCTGCGGGATCTCCACCGGCACTACTTCATTGCTGAAATGGCAGTTTTCCCAGGCTGCCTGGCTGCGTTTATAACTTTGAACAGCAAAAGCATCCTGCTCTTCACGGCTGATACCGCATTCTTTAGCACAGAGCTCCGCTGCATTACCCATGGCTTTTCCGTCATAGACATCCGTCAAACCATCCTTTGCCAG
>CAYSIU010000463.1:0-2705 GCA_964431095.1 uncultured Chitinophaga sp.
GGGGGAAACGGATGAGTTTGCCAACAAGTGTCGCTATGATCTTTATCTCGAACAGGCAAATAAAGTAGATCAAATGATCGCTGATCTCTGGCATTGGGTGCAAACAACACCCGGTTACCGGGACAATACCACTTTTATTATTACTACCGATCACGGCAGGGGTTTCAAACCGGGCAAATGGACATCGCATGGGGCATTGATCGGGGGCGCATCACAAACCTGGCTGGCCCTGATAGGACCCTATATAAAATCTTCAGGAGAAGTAAAGCAAAACGACCAGATTTATGCACAGCAGCTGGCTTCCACGATAGCGGCTGCATTGGGAGAAGAGTTTAGTCCGGGCATACCGGCAGCACCTGCTTTATCTTTACGATAGCCTTACGGCCCCGCCCGCACCAACTTCCTGTTTTCTTTAACTTGGTGCTAAATAACCAGGATGAAAACATTTTCATTCTTCATTTTCATCTTCCTGCTTCCTTCCTGCGGCAGTCATTCTGTTATTCGAAGGCAATTATCAGGAAGCGACAGCGTACTGATCAATTTTAATACTCCCCAAACCAACGTCATTGCTAAAACAATGGCCACAACCGAAAAAAAAGCGATCGGGGAACTGATCGGATTTGTGGATGATAAGAATATACAGGCACGGCCCTGCATGTACGATGGTAATATCTTATTTTACGCGCAGGGGCAGCTGAAAGGAGATGTAGTCTTCAATTATTCTGAGGATAGTTGTCGCCAGTTTATCTTATCGGTGGATGGGCAACTTACTCCGGTAAGAATGAGCAACAAAGCCGCCGATTTTTTACAAAGCCTCGCAGCAGGGAAAGGTTGGTATTAGTCCCGTTTTCCATCCAGTGTAAATCCCACCGTAGTGCCGACATTCTCCGTACTCCTGACATGGATGGTTTGACCGTGCGCTTCAATGATGTGTTTGCAGATGGCAAGCCCCAGCCCGCTGCCCGTAACATCAATACTCCTGCCTTCATCAGTACGGTAAAAGCGTTCAAAGATCCTGGGCAAATGTTTTTCATTGATGCCGATGCCATCATCGCTCATTTCAACCAGGATATGCTTCCCGTCGGTTTTATACATGCTGGCGGTAATGCTGCCGCCCGGTTTGCCATATTTAACAGAATTCTCTACCAGGTTGGTCAGGACCTGCCTGATTTTTTCTTTGTCGGCGAAGACCATCAGGGGGGCTTCACATCCTTTTTTGATGGAATAATTAATATTGTTGTATTCTGCCTTGCCGGATAAGCTTTCGAATACTTCCCTGGCAAGTTCCTGGATCACGAAGTTCTGCCTGGACAGCACCAGTTCCCCTCTTTCCAGCCGGGAAATCTCATCGAGATCGTTCAACAGGTGATTCAGCCGGTCTACATTCTGGGCTGTTTTTTCCAGGAATTTTTTATTCACTTCAGGGTTGTTCAACGCCCCCGACAATAAAGTATCCACGTAACCCTGGATGGAAAAAACCGGCGTTTTAAATTCATGGGAAAGATTTTGCAGGAATTCCCTGCGAAATTGCTCATTCCGGCGGAGGATTTCTATTTCCTGCTCATTTTCTGCCGCCCAGGCTTCTACATCTTCTCTTACATCATCAATACTTTTTTGCGGGAGTATATATTTATAATAGGTCTCTTCCTTTTTGGTGGCCTTCGTCCGGTAAATGAATTTGTAAATGAGTTTGATCTTTCTGTAAATGAAACGTTCCAGCACAAATGATATGAGCAGGTAGGCACTGCCGAAAATAATAACAAAGGCCCCGGCGGCCCATAACCAGTTTTTCTCCACCCCAAGGACGAGCAGGCCCACCGGCACGGCAAGGACCAGCGCTGTAAAGGCCGAAAGCTTGCGGGGAGAGATGTTTTTGGTGGAAAACATAATGTAAAGGTACAGGCCCTAAGGCAGAAGCTTCAGGGATGAAAAGTCAAATTAAGGAAACGGGGATCATCACTTGCCGTCTTTTGAATTTTGATTACTTGAGTCCTTCTTTTGATAGTTATAACTCAAACTTATACCCTACTCCCTTTACTGTAGTGATACAGTCCACCCCCAGTTTCTGGCGGATCTTCCGGATATGAACGTCAATGGTACGGTCACCTACGATCACATCATTGCCCCAGACCTGGTTCAGTATCTCGTTGCGCAGGAAAACACGGCCGGGCCGTAACGCCAGCAGGTAGAGTAATTCAAATTCCTTTTTTGCGAGTACAACATCCCGGTCACCGACTTTTACGATAAAACGCTCCGGGTCGATCACCAGGTGTTCGATGGTCAATATCCGCGCCTCTGTTTTATTCAAACGACGGAAAAGAGCATTGACACGACTCATAAAGACTTTTGGGCTGATGGGTTTGCTGATATAGTCATCCGCCCCCGTTTCAAGACCTTTTATCTGGGTAGCTTCATCGCTGATCGCTGTCAGAAAAATGATCAGCGTTTCCTTAAATCCCGCCTGTGCCCGGAGCAACTGGCAAACCTCCACCCCGGTTTTTTTGGGCATCATCACATCCAGGACCACGAGATCGGGACGATGGCGGCGGGCTTTTTCCAGCGCCTCATCCCCATCCCTGGCGGTGATCACTTCATAGCCTTCGCTGGAAAGATTGTATTTGAGGATTTCAAGAATATCCGGCTCATCGTCTGCGATCAGCACCTTCCGGGTTTTGTTGGAAAGGACTCCCTTCGGGGTTTCCATC
>CAYSIU010000464.1:0-378 GCA_964431095.1 uncultured Chitinophaga sp.
AACAAATTCTTTTACCGACCAGTTTAAAGAAATAATCGTTAGGTTCATAAAGCGAAACCGGTTCAGACGGGAAATGCCGCTTATCAAAGTATAAAGTAAATTTCTGGGAAAGGAGTTCAAATGATTGCATATGGAAAGATAGTATTTAGTATCCAGACCTCTCATTGATGCAACCATGGTCGTTAACCACCGCATTTTTTCCACGAGGCATTGCTTAGAAAGGTTCATGTACGGATAAAGGGAACGATGTACTATTTAATTTTCTTTTTTTTGTTTTCTTTCATTGCCTCACCCGCCACTAGCCATTCATAGTCCAGTTTACGGCGGGATAAATTTGCCACCCCCACTTTTATTGGCACTTTATCCCCCATCTCGAAT
>CAYSIU010000464.1:388-2690 GCA_964431095.1 uncultured Chitinophaga sp.
AAGCTGGCTACGCCGCTGATCACGCCCTCAAATTCCTCCCCGAGGTAATTTTTCATATATAGTACCTGCATATATTTATTGGCTGCGCGTTCGGCTTCCATGGCCGCCCTCTCTCTTTCACTGCAGTGTTTGCATTTATCCTCAATCTTCTTATCCACCTTCACCTTGTTCTGCAGGATGTCAAAAAGTATCCGGTGCACCAATACATCCGGGTATCGGCGGATAGGAGATGTGAAATGACAATAATTATCAAAACCAAGACCATAATGCCCGATGTTTTCTACCGTGTATTTGGCTTTGGCCATGGTCCGGATACCTAACTGTTCCAATACATGCTGTTCGGGCCTCCCATGTACATCTTTTAGCAACTGGTTGAAAGAGGCGGCAATCGAATCCGGTGATGACGTATCAAATTTATGACCGAACTTTTTGGCAAAGGCCGCAAACGGAAGCAGTTTTTCCTTATCGGGATCATCATGAACCCGGTAAGGGAAAGGCAGGTGTTTATTATTGAATTTCAGTTTTGATACATTTTCGGCTACGGTGCGGTTGGCCAGGAGCATGAGCTCCTCGATCAGTTGATGCGCTTCCTTATTTTCTTTAACAACGATCCCGGTGGGATCGCCTTTCTCATCCAGGCTGAACCTGACTTCCTGTGATGAAAAGTTGATGGCGCCGTGATGAAACCGCTTTTTTCGCAAACGTTGCGCCATATCATTCAGCACGAGTATCTCCGTCGCATAGAGGCCTGTCTTTGCCTCGATGATCGCCTGCACTTCCTCATAGGTGAAGCGGTGATTGGAATGAATGATGGTCTTTCCTAACCAGTATTGTTTGACCTCCGCTTTCGGTGAGACCTGGAAGATGGCCGAAAAGGTAAGTTTATCTTCCCGGGGCCGCAGTGAGCAGAGGAAATTAGAAATATGTTCCGGTAACATGGGGTTAACCCGGTCCGGCAGGTAAACAGAAGTGGCCCGCTGATAAGCTTCGGCATCCAGTTCGGTCTCGGGCTCCACGTAATGGCTTACATCGGCGATATGCACGCCGATCTCGTAGTTGCCATTCTTCAGTTTCCGGAAGGAGATAGCATCGTCAAAATCTTTTGCATCCGCAGGATCGATCGTGAAGCTGAGGACTCCCCGCAGGTCCTTTCTCTTTTTTATTTCATCCTGTGAAAGGATATCCGGTATCCGGGCGGCCACTTCCCGGGCACCTTCGGAGAATTGCAACGGGAACCCTTCTTCCAGGAGGATCTCTTTCATGGCGGTGTCGTTGCTGTTCTCCGTTTTTAAAATATCCAACACTTCTCCCACGGGTTTTTTCCCGTCTTTCTCCCATTCCAGCAATCTTACCAGCACCCGGTCATTATCCTTTGCGCCGTGAATATGATTGAGTGGTATAAAAAAGTCCGGCATGGGCCGGTCCATTTCGGCCACAAAAAATCCGAAATCCTTGTTCATTTCAAGGCGGCCGATAAAATCCGTCCGTTTGCGCTGCAATACTTCCTTTATTACGCCTTGTGTGCGTCTCAAACCACTCTTTTGATCTCTGATTGCCACCAGCACGGTATCGCCATTGAGCGCCGTAGTAAGATCGCCCGGGCGGATCAGGATATCCGTTTCCATCCCCTCAATACTGACAAATCCCATTCCCGATCGCTTGATCTCCACTTCTCCTTTCAGCAACCGGCCATGAGCGTGTTTTTGTTTTTCTTTTTCTCTTTCTTTTTGTTTTTTCTTTTTTCCGTGTTTTCTTCCCATACTATCGGTTTATGATCGTTGTTTGAAATTTTGAATAAAATCCATTACCAGTTCGCTGAAACGGTTGCCCTCCCCGAATAAAAAAACGTGCCGGGCCGGGATGATATACAACGGCAGTCCAGCCAGCTCTGCATTGAACTTCACCAATCGTACCGCATCTTTTTCGGTAGTCAGGATGATTTTAGGGTTGCCGGTCATACTTTCAAATTTATTCCGGATCTCACGAAGATCATCGATGCTGAAAATATGATGATCCGGATATTGCAGCATCTGGTAACTGCTGCTCTGCTCTTCCAGCAGGCGTTTCAACGGACGGGGATTCGCAATACCGGATACCAGCAATACTTCTGTTCCGTTCCCGGGATGGGATGGAGTGCTATCAATGATGTGATACGGCTCCCCATACTCCAGGGCCGTGAAAAAGACCTGCTGTTCCGGTAATGGATTGATTTCTTTGATGAGTTCCTGTTTCTCTTCCCCAGGCAGAACACGTTTGCATTTTGTTACTACGATCTATGTCACCTATTTATAGTCGCTCCTGC
>CAYSIU010000465.1:0-2689 GCA_964431095.1 uncultured Chitinophaga sp.
CATCACCACACCATATAATTGTACCACCGAATCGCGGGAAGTTTCAAACTGGGCTTTGGCTGATCGGGGGAAAACAAAAAAAAGGAAAGCGCTATAGAGTAGAATTTTTTTCACGGCGCCAAAAATAAACACAAGTTGCTGATTTCGTAAAACAAATTGCCCGTCGTAGTGGTTAACTTTGCAGTCCGGGTTGACTTTTAACAAATACTTGGAGAATGACCAAAGAAAAAATACTGGAGGCCCTTGGCAATGTGCAGGAACCTGATCTCGGTAAAGATATCGTTACGTTGAATATGGTAAAGGATATCGAGATCAACGGCAATGATGTTTCTTTCACCGTCATACTCACCACGCCCGCTTGCCCGCTGAAAGATATGATCAAAAACGCCTGTGTGAATGCGATCAAGCTGCTGGTGAACAAAGAGGCTACGGTGGATGTAAAATTTACAGCTCACACGACCACGAAGAGAACCGACCCCGGAACCATATTACCCAAAGTGAAAAATATCATTGCAGTGGTGAGCGGGAAAGGCGGCGTAGGTAAATCAACCGTGGCGGCGAACCTGGCATTGGCCTTGGCCGGGGGAGGCGCAAAAGTGGGATTGATGGATGCAGATATCTATGGGCCCAGTGTGCCGATCATGTTCGGGGTGCGCGGAGAACGACCGTTGATGATGGACGTAGGAGGTGAAAAACCGGTGATCGCACCACTGGAGCGGTATGGCATCAAACTGATGAGCATTGGTTTGCTGGTGGATGAAAAAAATGCAGTGGTGTGGCGGGGCCCGATGGCCAGCAGCGCTGTCAGGCAATTTGTGACGGATGTGTACTGGGATGAATTGGATTACCTGGTAGTGGATATGCCTCCCGGGACAGGCGATATCCATTTAACACTGGTGCAAACGGTTCCACTCACCGGTGCCGTGATCGTAAGCACACCACAGGACGTGGCATTGGCGGATGCTAAAAAAGCGATTGCCATGTTTGGTCAGGCACAGGTGAATGTGCCGATCATCGGGTTGGTAGAAAACATGAGTTATTTCATTCCCGCGGAATTACCGGATCACAAATACTATATTTTCGGAAAAGAAGGCGGAAAAAGATTGGCGGAGGAATATGAAATTCCATTCCTGGGACAGATTCCATTGGTCCAGACCATCCGGGAAGGCGGGGACCAGGGCGTGCCGGTGATGATGGGGGATGATATGCTGACGAAAAAAGCGTTCCAGGATTTCGCTTCCCTGGTGGTGAGAAGTATTGCCATGCGGAATGCGAATATCAAATCAGGTATCATCGCAGAGAAAGTTTGAGTAGACAACTGTACCTCACCTGAACCTTTGCCTTTTCATCAACACATTGAATTTTCATAAACATGTACAATTACCCTCTTTACAAAGAACAGGACCGGAACAGGATTATTGAATTCATGCGGCAAAATCCATTTGTTACGATCATCGGTGTGGATTCCAAAGGCCGGGCGGAAGCAACCCAGGTACCGGTTTTGATAGAAGAAAAAGATGATAAACTTTTTCTTTATGGGCATATGGCCAGGAAATCGGATCATCACAAAGCATTGACGGAAAAGCCCGGGGCATTGGTGATCTTCACGGGTGCTCATGTCTATGTGAGTGGTACCTGGTATGCGGGCAACCCGCAGCAGGCTTCCACCTGGAATTACATCGCTATTCATGCCAGGGGGACATTGAGATGGATGGAGGAAAACGAATTGATACCATTGATGCAAAAACTTTCTTTGTATTTCGAAAAAGGAGATACCGCCTCTTCCACCATCTATGAAAATTTACCGCATGAATACCGCGACCGGCTTGTCAACGCCATTGTTGGTTTTGAAATGGAAGTAACCGAACTTGATAATGTACATAAGTTGAGCCAGAACCGGGATGAAAAGAGTTATAATAATATTGTTGCTCAACTGCAAAAACAAGAGGGGGATGGCAAGATCATCGGGGAGATGATGGAGAAAAGAAAATCAAAAGTATTTGGCCCGACCCCGTCCCGATAGCTCCCGGTCCCGGCTCGTCCTTATCCGAAAAAAGGCAGATTCTTATCATCCAGGCCCAGCCATTGTTCTGCATTCCGGACGAACAATTTTCGGATCAGCTTTTTCCCGAGGTCCATTTTTTCGATCAGGCGCCCGGGTTTGCGCTCGCCTAACGGAAAGGGGTAATCGCTTCCAAGACAGATATGGTCTTCCCCAATGAGCTCCAGCAGGTAATTGAATGCCTTTCTGTCATGCACCAGGCTATCGATCCAGAATTTTCCGATATAATTCACCGGGTTGATCGGGTTGTCAACCGCCGTCAGGTCGGGACGTACCTTAAAGCCGTGCTCGATCCTGCCGATCGTAAAAGGAAAGGAGCCCCCACCGTGTGCAAATGCTACCCTGAGGCGGGGGAATTTCTCAAACACCCCACCAAAGATCAGCGAACAAATAGCCCGGGAAGATTCGGCCGGCATTCCCACCAGCCACGGCAGCCAGTATTTTTCCATTTGCTCTTCACCCATCATCTGCCAGGGATGGATGAACAAGGCACAGCCAAGTTTTTCAGCGGCCTGATAAAAAGGAAAGAATTTTTTATCCGATAAGTTGTCTCCATTGATATTGCTGCCGATCTCCAGCCCCGGCATTTTCAATTCTTTTACGCAACGCTCCATTTCTTCAATCGCC
>CAYSIU010000466.1:0-2686 GCA_964431095.1 uncultured Chitinophaga sp.
AAAACAAGTTGTTGACTTTATGGGAAACAAGTTCAGAGCAAAAGCGAATTACGATTGGGGTAAATATGCAATTGAGGATAAGAGAATAACGATTCGTATTCACCGAGCTCTTTCAGGCCCTGCTTATGGTTGGAACATTTTAGCGGGAACAATAATTAATGACTCAACAATATTCATTTCTTCTTGTGAGTTGAAGAAAAGGCCAGAGTATTGCAGATCGAATTTCTCATTGAATTTCATTGAACTAAACTAACCAGGTTCCACAAATCATTCACAGAAAAGAAAATGACGCTGGCAAAGTTGGTTTGATCAAAAGAATAGTTGTTATAACGTCTTTGATTGCTTCCTCAACGAGTCTCCTTCTCGATGATCTCTGTAATGAAGTCTATATTAATTTTTTTTAAAAAGTTAAGAATTTAGGGTAGAGATTCGGGAAGGAAATCTACCCGAAAGAGATTATCGAAAATTTCTGAACTTTGATGAGGAAAATTGTTAAGAAAAAATATGCTTTCTCGAAACCTTTTAAAACTCTTGGTTCTAAGCACTGCTTTTAGTGTTTTTTGCACCGGGTTTATGAAAACCGAAGTGAATGTTAGGAATAATGTCCAAACATATTACATAATTAACATTGCCTGGACTCATAATAGTTTTGAGGACTTTAGCGTTTTTTGGCTTCTAGAACCAACCGATTATTTACCCGATACCACTTTTGGCATAAAAATAAAGAATTCGAATTTTGATATTATTAGTTTTTTACCTCCGCACTTTTCGTTTGAGTTTTTGTTTTGTTGTGAAAAGAGAAATGTTATCTATATGCATGATAAGGATAGCAAACAGATTATTGATTCTTTGGGCGAAAAATATGAAAAAGAGTATTCTCTTATATATAAAAGTAAAGGCCTTCCCTTCACTGTAAATCGGAATAATTTATTTATTCTTAAAAGAACTATTAATGGATATCCTTGTAAAATAAACATAAGCAAAATAAAAGCAGATATTTGCAAGTGTCGTGCCTTATCTAACTATAAAGGGTCTTCATTCACAGACACGATCGCAAATATTAAGACAATACAAGGGTTTGTTAAAATGACTGGAAATGAAAAAAAGATGTTTAGGGAGAATATCGATAGAATACTGAAGAATAGACTTATCAATGAAGCATTACCTAATAAGATCAGTTCTTTTAACCGTTTTACAAAAAATACAAACTTAAATCGTTAAGTGCGACGAGTCCCCTCCCTTCGGCGGGAGACTCGTCTGGGAAGGGATATAATAAATAGTTCTTATGAAAAAGATAAGCATAATAACTGGCATGATTATGATATTTTCCTTTTGCACAAATCAGCCAAAATATTTTATATTAATATTCAGAAATTGTAAAGGCATAATTACGCCAACGAGCATAAGCATCAATAATAAGACCGTAGGACATATAGTTGAAATAAGATTAAAAGGAAATAGTTGTTTAGGGAAGGCCACATTCGATAATGGTTTCATTGTAAAAAAAGGGATGAAGTTTAATTACTATCCTGTTTTAGTCGGTGATCCATACTTGGAAATTCAGCTCGATTCCACAGTCAAAAATTTTGAAAGCCCTATTTCGATAAAAGACACGATTATCGTGAATTAGTGCGGCGAGTCACCTGCCTTCGGCAAGAAGACTCGTCGGGTAAGGAATAACTTCAGACAAGGCATCTACCCGGCAAGAGATTATCCTAAATATGCTGGCTGATAAAACACTCATAAAAGTATTTTGCTTAAATTTATAGCCACACAATAAAATCAAACGTATGCATGCTACCGTAGTTGATTTCGCAGCCGATCGCGTTTTTTATAATATCACCGGCTGCACCCAGGAAGAATTAGATAATAAACTGAACCTCTTTTTTTCCTCCAGGGGCTACCGGCTGAAATCGGCAGTGGGAGAAATAAGAACCTATGAAAAAGGAAATAGGGTATTACGAATACTTTTTGGCGCCTTTGCCAAATACCATAAACAATCGGTGGCTGTAAAAAACCAGGGGGAACTTTTTTCTCTCCTGCTCCAGCGGGATTCCACCGGTATGTCGGGCGGACTGATCGGCATGAACCAGGTAAAAAAAGAATTTGCGGGACTGACTGAAGCATTCAAGGCGTATTTCTCCTGATCGCCGAATCTCTTTACCCAATCCGCCATTTCCGGTTTACCGGGTTCTTTTTATTTTTTTTACTCTTGGTTGCGACAAGACTTAATGCTCAAATAGTTTTAAACTTTGACAAACGCTTCGTTGAAAGTGAAGACAAATGGGTTGCGTTTAGACCAGACAAAGACAGTTCTTATGCTTATGGTTTCATCTACATAGACCCACAAGCCGGCTTGACACTTAACTATGAAGGGGCTTTTAAAATAACCTCAACAGGAGAATTTGTACCTAAAAAACTTGACAATACAAATATGAAAGTAAGATTGCAGCCAAACAATGTTTTGGTTGCTTTTATTCCAGAAAATAAATTTCAAGAACTTAAAATTTCAGCAATTCCTGAATGGCTTAAATACTATAAGACAGACACAAATTCTGTTGCAAGACTTTATCGTTGGGGCTTTTTGTACAATGGTTGGGACGAATGTGCAAAAGCTTTGACATATTTACAGAAAGCACAAAAAATTGACCCAAACTATAAAGGACTAAGTGTTGAACTTGCATAC
>CAYSIU010000467.1:0-2685 GCA_964431095.1 uncultured Chitinophaga sp.
TATTATGGATCGTATGAAACAGAAGAAAAGATCGGTAAGATAAAAACCATCGGCTCCCTTCTTTTCGATTATTATACAAAATATGACGACAAAGCCCTGCGAGGCAAGATCCGGTTCATTGGAAATATTAACCTTGACTATTATTCAAGTTTTGATAACCCCGACCTTACCGGCAAGTTGAAAGCAATCGGCAGTACGGAAATCACGTATTATTCCATCTTTGATGATAAGCAGCTGATGGGAAAGATAAAAAGCATCGGCCCTGTCAGCTATAGCTGGTACACCTCACTCGACCGGTACGGATATTCGGGCGGACTGAAATCAGGACTATTAAGGCAGAATATCGGTAATATCACTTATATTATCCAATGATCCGTCTATGAAACCAGTTTTCATTGTTTTGCTGCTTGCTATCACAATCCGCCTCCCTGCACAGGGCAAACTTTCCCCGGGCGATTCTCTCCTGCCGGGTGTCTGGAAAGGCAATTCGATTTGCCAGATAAAATCTTCCCCTTGTCATGATGAGATAGCGGTATATCATATCAGCAGCTCCGGCAAGCCAAATCTGTATCACATGCTTATGAACAAACTTGTAAATGGAGTGGAGGAAGAAATGGGTACGCTGGATTATATTTATGATCCTGCCGGCAATTCCCTTACCAGTATCGATGAGAAACACAAAACAACCTGGCGGTTTACAGTAAAAGGTAAAAATATGGAGGGTACCCTTGTTTACCAGGATAAATTATACCGGGTTATAAAATTGAAGAAAGAAAGCCCGTAGCCATCTTTCCGTCCCGTCCGCCTTCTTGCAGCTTTTCCGGTGTCCTTATTTGTCGCAATCACCCCCATAATTGTCGGTTTTGTACAACCGGGTTGAAAAAAATACCGGATTTTTGTGGCAGGAAACAAAACATTCACCAATAAAAATAAAAAAATGGAAACGCAAACGAAAACGGTGATCACGGTAGAAAGTACGATCAATGCCCCGGTGGCGAAAGTTTGGGAATGCTGGACAAAATCTGAACACATCACCCGGTGGAACAATGCATCCGACGATTGGCATACGCCCTGGGCCAGGAACGACCTACGGGTGGGAGGAAGTTTTGTTGCCCGGATGGAATCCAAAGACGGGAAGATGGGTTTTGATTTCGGCGGGGTCTATGATGCAGTGCGGAATAACGAATACATTGAATACACGATAGGAGATGGAAGGAAAGTAATGGTAAGTTTTAGGGCGAAAGGCAACAGCACTCACATAGTAGAAAGCTTTGAAGCCGAGGGGACGAATCCCCTTGAGATGCAGCGGGCAGGCTGGCAGGCGATACTGGATAATTTTAAAAAATATACGGAGGCGAATCAATAAAGACGGTTACAGGAAAAGGTAATCGCAGCTCTTATAAACGCCTGCTCAATGTATAACTGAAATCTTCGTTGCCGACCAGTAAATTTCCATTTGCGTCGGTAAAGACAAGAATATTATCATCAAGTTTTAAGAGGTAAAGCGGATCGCCATTGTTATTGGCGGCCATCAATTCATAGATGATCCGGCCGTCGGTTCCGGTAATTATTTTCCATTGTCCTTTTTTGTTTCCATATTGATTAAGGGTTCCCCTCAGTAAATAGCCATTCGGCTGGTTCGATCGGGTATCGGCGAAAAGAACAACGGACCATTTTAGTTTAAGGCACTCCCTTCTCGGGTCGATCCCCGGGCAGGGCGTTCTTCCATGAAATACCATGGAATCAGTAAGAACGGGTTTTTTTGCAACCCAGTTCAACTGGTTGCTGGTCATAGGATGTTCATTGCAAAGCGTGTAACTCCATCCCCCGGTGCCTACCAGCAGGCTATTATCGCTGTTCAGCAAATGAAGAAGATTATCATTCATTTCCAGAAGTTTCAGGATTTTACCTGCATTGTTTAGGATATAATTACTCTTTTCCTTCCCCCATTCACCCTCCAGGTTCACCCATTTCCCGCCATTCCAGAATCCACTGGTGTTGGGTTTGCCAATGCCATAATTACAACTAAGACTATACCGATGATCCCCGATCGTTAATTTCCAGCGGATAAAATCAACAGAATCCGCAGCCGGGATACCGAGAAATGATCGCACGACGGGGGCATGACCCGGTGTGCTGCCTGTAAATTTTCTTTCTTTCCCGTGGGCACAGGCGGTCATCGAGATCATCAACAGGAGGCTGAATAGGGGTTTCATACACCTGAATCTATTCAAATTTTTACCAACCCGCCTCAATGTTGAAAATATTTTACAGCTCAGGTGCATTTTCCTTGATGAAATGATAACATTGTCTTTCTCCGGGGCTATACACCAAACGGGAGCCGCTGACAAACAGGGATCTGCAAAAAAACAGGTGTATAAAGAAAAACAGCTGTGGAAACACTTCAACCTGTAATCCGGTCATTTTTTGAAATGCTGAAAACCAGACATTCTAAATCTTCGTACGTTTGGAGTACAATTTTTTTTATTTACTTAATCAAAGGAGGAATTATGCCAACTGATCAAAACCAAACCCTGGTCCGCCGTTTTTTTGACGAGGTTTGCAACCAGCGCAAGCTGAATGTTGCGGATGAATTATTTGCTGCCAACCATATTTATCATGACCCCCAGGCGCCTACCGGGCCGGGCCCCGAGGGAATGAACCAGTTGATCGGTAATTACAAAA
>CAYSIU010000468.1:0-2683 GCA_964431095.1 uncultured Chitinophaga sp.
CCCGAAAATAGAATCGGTCATCTTCCCTTTGGATGAAAGTTTTCCGCAATACGAACTGGCTAAACAACAAATGAAAGGAGCCTGCGGTCTGCTTAAACTTGTATTGAAAACACAAAAAATGGAATCTATCGTAAAATTTTGCGAAAGTCTTCAGCATATCCTGATGGCGGTAAGCTGGGGGGGTCATGAAAGCCTGGTCTTCCCCCAATGCGTCGGGTTCAAAGAGTCCGAATTCGATCCGGCTAACCGGGAACACCGGTATGTGCGCATGTATGTAGGGCTTGAAGAACCACATTACCTGATCGCCGACCTGGAACAGGCATTGGCCGGGATCGATTGATCGCTGGCACCGATGAAGAAAAAATCATAATCCCGGCAGGTCATTTCTTTTATTTTTGCGGTCTATGTTACGGAGTATTAAACTGGCATTGGCGCTGTTGTTCGTTACCCGTTCTTTTGGCCAGTTGACTCCAGGGCAGCCGGGAGAAAAATGGGACTTGCGAAAATGTGTGGAATATGCTCTTCAAAATAATATCTCTGTGAGGCAAGCCGATCTTCAGACCCGGTTTGCCATGCTGGACTGGCAACAAAGCAAGTCGGCCCGCCAACCCAGTGCAAATCTGAATACCAACCTGGGCTATAGTTCCGGCCGCAACCAGGATCCCACTTCCTTCAGCCTGATCACCACCGGGTATACCTTCAATAATTATTCGCTGCAGGCCAGTGTCGACCTGTTCAGCTGGTTCACTAAAAAAAATACGATTGCTGTAAAGGACCTGAACCTGAAAGCAACAGAGGCGGGTGTGGAAAAAGCTAAAAATGATGTGGCCCTGAATGTCGCGGTCGCTTACCTGCAGATATTGCTGGCCCGCGAGCAGGCCAACCTGGCGCGATCCAAATTGCTGCAAACAACTTCACAACTGGAAAGTACACGCAAACAAGTGGACGCCGGAAAACTTCCTGAACTCAATGCCGCTAATCTTGAATCGGTATTGGCCAGTGACAGTTCCAGCCTGGTGAGTGCGGAATCTTCAGTGCAAAGAATGGTGCTGCAGATGAAAGCTTTACTGAACCTCGATGCCGCTGCTGATTTTGATATTGTAATTCCGCCTGTGGACAAGATACCCATCGAGAGCCTGGCCGATCTGCAACCAGATGCAGTGTATAACCTGGCGATGCAGAATATGCCCCAGCAAAAAGTGGATGAATTAAATCTGCAGGCTGCTCAAAAATCTGTGCAGGTTTCCCGGGGTTCCATGTATCCTTCACTTTCCCTGTTTGGAAGCCTTGGCACGGCCTATAATAATAAAGCCAAAGAAATCAAATCGAAAACGGCACTGAACGATCCTATCGGGACAGTGACGGTTGGCGCCAATACCTACCAGGTGTACCCGCTATTTCCTTTTGAATCGTACACCTATGGCGGTATCACCTATTTTAACCAGTTGAACAGGAATTTCCGTCAGTCAGTCGGGTTAACGGTCAGCGTGCCTATCCTGGGCGGGGGCTTGCTGCGTACGGCCTGGGAACGATCGAAACTAAATGTAAAACAAGTGGAGCTGCAGAAGGAACAGAACAGTTTTACGCTTAAACAGGATATTTATAAGGCGTATAATGATGCGGTGGCGGCGGTACAGCTGTTCAATGCAAATAAAAAAACGGTGGAGACTTCGCAAAAAGCCTATGATTATGCTATCAAGCGATATGATCTTGGTTTGCTTTCGACCTATGACCTGATCACATCGCAAACCACCCTGCAGCAGGCGAAAAGCCAGCTGCTGTATTCACAATATGATTATGTGTTTAAAATGAAATTGCTCGAATTTTATAAGGGACAGGGACTGAAATTATAAATCATTCCGAAATGAACAGGAAATTAAAATGGACCTTGATCGTGCTGGGCGTGCTGGCATTGCTCTGGTTCGCAATAAAAATGATCGGGGGTGGCGACAAAACGGAAAAAGTAGCCGTGGAAAAGGCAACCCGGCGTACCATCATTGAATCCGTCAATGCCAGTGGAAAGATTTACCCTGAAGTGGAGGTCAAGATCAGCCCCGATATCTCAGGCGAAGTCACTGAACTGAATGTGCAGGAGGGGGACAGTGTCCGGAAGGGTGACGTGCTCGCCCGTATTTACTCTGATATTTATGCATTACAACGCGATGAAGCCGCATCAAGGGTCAATCAATCCACCGCAACGGTCGATAATGGCAAGGCGGCGCTGGAAGCATTAAACGCCACGCTTGAACAGGCTGATCAGGCGTATAACCGCAATAAAAAACTTTATGATGACAAAGTGATTTCAAAAGCGGAACTGGAACAATATGAAACTACGTTGAAATCAGCCAGGGCCAATTATACAGCGGCACAGGAAAATATTAAAAGCCTTGAAGCGAATGTGAGCAGCAGCCGGACCGGCCTGACAAAGGCTAACAAAGACCTGAGCCGTACTGTACTCACATCACCCATGGATGGTGTAATATCTTCCCTGAACATAAAACGAGGCGAAAGGGTGGCTGGCAACAGTTTTAATAGCGGCACAGAAATGATGACCGTAGCGGATATGAGCGTCCTGGAAGTGAGGGCTGATGTTGGGAAAAATGATATTGTAAAAATGTCAATCGGCAATTTTACGGAAAACAAGGTGGAACCTTCTAAGAATAGGAAGTGCCGGGGGGAGGCT